>NZ_ASJR01000002.1 GCF_000474745.1 Chitinivibrio alkaliphilus ACht1
TCTCAACGTACTTCCCTGAAAAGTCCTCGAACGCATTTGTGACGGCGAACTCAACCTCTTTGCCCAGAGCTTTGAAGTGTTCCTTGCCGCATGCGATCTTGGCTTTTTCAGTTGGGCGTAGCGCATCGGTGAATAAGGTGCTTTTGGTCTCAACAACAAAGTAAAGCTTCTCTTTGCCATCCACCTCAATCAATACAGCCCAGTCCGGGTTATAGGTGCCCAGAGGCGTGTCGATTTTGAACCAGTCCGGGAGCTTGGCGTATAGCTTGATGTCATCGCTTCGTTCAAAAGCAGTGGCGAACTCCAGCTCCACGTCGGAATCGTAGACCACATGGTCAAAGACTGACTTCTGGCTTTCAACCATGTTCTTCTGTAGATAGCCAAACAGCTCGTTATCGCTGAACAGTTCCTGAGCGTAAAAATGTTCATCCCCGATCTTGTGATACTTAATCCCGTCGACTACAAAGAGACGCATCTGGTGCTGGATGATGGTCGATACCTGCTCGATGAACTTCTGCGGGTTGTTTTTAAAGGACTCAAGGCGGCCACTGTCGTTGATAATCTTAACAATAGTCCGGCGGGTCAGGTTGGTTTCATTCTGGAGGTAAGTGATCAGATCCGGGAGCTCGAAAGATCGTGACTCGTAGACACTGGCTGTTTCCTGAACCTGCTCTGCGTGAACACCACCACGATCAATCTCGGCCTTGGCTTTTCGATAAATAAACCTGGCCTTGCCCACCTGCAGATTGCCTTTAATCTCTTCAGCGCATTTTGCGGCAAGTGTCTCTACATCAAAATCGACTCTAAAAGTGGTCTTGTATTTGATCCGGTCCCAAAGCTCTTTGAACTCCGGACTTAAAAATACGGATTTATTCAGCGACACCTTTTTCTTGTCGTCACGGTTCTT
This sequence comes from Chitinivibrio alkaliphilus ACht1, assembly GCF_000474745.1. NCBI lineage: Bacteria > Pseudomonadati > Fibrobacterota > Chitinivibrionia > Chitinivibrionales > Chitinivibrionaceae > Chitinivibrio > Chitinivibrio alkaliphilus. Next base: position 908 of record NZ_ASJR01000002.1, read on the forward strand.
GATATTGAGATTGCCGGAAACTTTCTTCAGCACCGCAGCAATATGCGGGGCTTGTTCTTTGAATTCCTCCGGCAGCTCAAGCTCACCACTTTTTAGGGCAGTCTTTAAGGAGTCCTGCACCTTGCCTTTGGTATCAATGTAACCAGTGGTTTTCAGGTGATCCCAAAGCTTCTTGGAAGCATCGACTCCAAGGTGTTCATTGTTGTAGTCGTCAACCGGAACAACGATGTTGGCAAACAGGTGCTCTTCAACCACTCCGAATTTAATACCTTCTTCCTGCTCAATCTCTTTCTGGAGCTGTTCGGCAAATTTTTCATAGGATTCATTTGCCATGACGGTAAGCGTGTTGACCTCAAACCCGTGAACGCGCTCACCATCCTGATTGACACAGATTCGAAGACCACGGCCAATTTCCTGACGTTTTTTAATAACCGAATTGGTTTCGTTGAGGGTACAGATCTGGAAGACGTTGGGATTGTCCCAGCCTTCTTTCAGTGCGGAGTGTGAGAAAATAAACTTCAGCTTTGAGTCAAAGCTGAGGAGTTTCTCCTTCTCCTTCATGATCAGGTTATAGGCGCTCTCATCGGCCAGTGTTTTCCCGGATGCATCCTTGAGCCTTGCATTTCCCGATGCATCTTTCTTTTTATCAACGGCGAAATACCCGTTATGCACACCGGCAGCAACTGTATTCAGATCCGCCCCTTCAAAGAGGGTGCTGTATTTAGGTTTGCGGATTGCCCGGGCATACTCCTTTTCAAACATCAGAGCGAATTTGCCCTTTTGCGGATTGCCGTCTTCATCGTACCAGCGGTAGTTGGCTACCTTGTCGATGAAAAACAGGCTGAGGACCTTGATACCCTGGGGACGCAGACGCATCTCTTTATCCAGATGTTCTTCGATGGTCTTGCGGATCTGCAGGCACTTGTATTCGTCTGGGTCAACTTCGCCAATGGCCTGACCCAATTTTAAAATTTCCGGCTTACTGGTGAAGCTGATGTATTCGTTGCCTTTTTCGCAGTAGATATCCTCTATGATGTAACCATCGTAAATATCACGCCCACCACTTTTATCCAGCAAATCGTCACCGCTTTTCACCTTAATCTTTTTACGCTTCATCGAACCGTTTTTAAGGCGACTATCAATTTCAACTTGAGCGGTAATCGGGCTTTTTTTATTGTTGACGCTCAGGAGCTTAATGTAGGCCTTGTTGTGGCCGTCTTTGACTTCAACTCCGGCAACCTCGATCTGCTTTACCAATTTCTTCTCATAGGCATCGACGGAATCCAGCTTGTAGAGCATGTGATGCTTGTCCACATGAGTAGCCGAGTAACGCAGCGTGCAGAGCGGATTAAGTGAGCGAATAGCCTCTTTACTCTTTGAGGTCGTGTCAACACTCTGGGGTTCATCTACAATAACGATTGGGTTGGTTTCCTGAATGTATTCAATCGGCTTGGCCCCGGTCATACGGTCATGGGAACGGTGGATGATATTGGCCTTGTTTTCCTTTTCCGGATCACTGAAACTTTTTCTGAAGGCATCAATATTGATCACCATGACCTGAATATCAGGGCTGGTGGCAAAATTCCTCACATCGGAAAGCTTACTGGAGTCATAGACAAAATAGTCGAAACTGACATTCTCATAAAGCTCACGGAAATGGTCCACCGTGATTTGCAACGACTTATACACCCCTTCTTTAATGGCTATGGACGGAACAACAATGATGAATTTGGTGAAGCCGTAAAGCCGGTTCATTTCAAAGATAGAGCGCAGATAGACATAGGTTTTTCCGGTTCCGGTCTCCATCTCCACGGTAAAATCCATGGAATTCATTTTTTCGGAAGGAGCCAGCCCATTTTTCAACTGAATCTTGCGGATATTTTTGTGGATGTCCTCCGGCAGAAGTTTTAAGCGGTTACCGACACCCAGATTGTTTTCCATGCTGGGAATGACCTGCTGGGTGGTGTATTGCAGTGGAGCCACCGTAAAATTGGTCTGGCAAATTTCCTGCCCTTCAAATACCCCGGTGACTGATTCTATAGCCTGCTTCTGGAAATCCAGATTTGCGTCGAATTTAATTTTCACTTTGCACCTCTGTTTTAAGCACGGAAGACACAGAAGACACAGAAGGATTTTTTAACCACGAAAGGTTATCTATCAACATGCTCTGGTTCTTTGTTTTTATCTCTATTGCTCGCTTTTGAGTGGTATGTTCCAAAATGGAAACAACCACTTTCTCAGTGTATTCGTGTTTATTCGTGTTCATTCGTGGTGCCCTCCTTGATTCTGAACTTCCGAGGAATCCTCGTGAGTTGCTTCCCATTCTGCCTGGGCCTCTTCTAATTGTTTTTTGAGTGCTTCTTTGTCGGGAAGGTAAAGCTGATATTCAGATGCATAAATGTTGGCATTTTCAGGCAGGGTTAGCTCAACCAGTTCATCGCTTTTGGTCAGACAAAGTAAAATGCCGATGGTAGGTTTTTCGTCATCGGTTTTAACATAGCGGTCGAAGTAGTTGACATACATCTGCATCTGTCCGAGATCCTGGTGCTTCAGGTCGCCGACTTTCAGATCAATCACGACATAACAACGCAAGAGACGGTTGTAGAAAACCAGATCAACATAGAAATGGCGGTTATCAAAAGAGAACCGCTTTTGGCGAGATTCAAACAGGAAGCCTTTACCCAGCTCCAAAAGGAAATGCTCAATTTTATCAATCAATGCCGTTTCAAGATCATGCTCACTGTAGCTTTTTCGTTCTTCCAAGCCTGTAAATTCGAGAATGTATGGACTTTTAATGACATCATCTGCTTTTTCAACAAGTTGCCCATGAGTTGAAAGTTGTTTTACCTCGTTCTTGTCTCGGCTTAAGGCGAGACGCTCATACAGGGCAGAATTGATTTGCCTTTCCAGTTCACGGTATCCCCAACCGTTCTCAGCAGCCTCCAGCTCATAGAACTGCCGCTCATCCCGGTTTTTCACTGTCAGAAGCGTCACATAATGCGTCCAGCCGAGTACAAAGCGCTCACTCAATTTTGCAGTCATTGCCTGCAAAATGTCTGAATTGCCAATCAGCTGAAAACATTGGTCAGGCAGTGACTGACCAATGTTTGAAGATTCAACAGACGCTGCCTGTTGAATCTGAACCTGTTGAGATGATTTTGCAGGCAGTGCCTGCAAAATGTCTGAGTAGGTAACATGAAACTTCCTGAACGAAGCTAAATTACGCTCAGAGCACCCTTTAATGCTTAATTGAAAAGCCAACTCTTTAAGTAACTGTTTGCCGTATTCAGCCCGATCTGCACCATTTTGCTCAAACTCCACGATATACCAGCCAAACAGCCAGTTGCGGACAACTAACGCAATATCCACCGACTTTGCTGCCTGGGATTGCATGGCAGCCTGCGTCTGCTCAAACAGTCCAACTAAACCATCAAAACCCACTTTCGTGTGTTCCGTGGTTCCCTTCTTCTTTCGTGTCTTTTCGTGTTTTTCGTGGTTCATCTTACAAGCTCCTTACATCGATAATGCCAGCCTGTTTGAGAATCTGAACCGCATTGGTTTTGACCACGTCATCCTTGAAGCCGGAGTCCTTGAATACCACGCGCATGATTTCCGGATTGAGCTCATCCTTCAGCTTCGCAATGCCTTCGACCACCTCAAGGGAAATGGCATCCGATAGACAGATAATCAGTGCTCCCATACCGATATCGAATACCTTTTGACCGGCAATGGTGTGTTCAGTTATGGGCAACGTAAGATCCAGACCATACTTGAGCAGGACCTCGTAAAGGACATCTTCCTCACGACGGTCGGTTTTGATGTTGGAGATGAAGTCTTCGAGAGTGCGCTCCGTCATATCAAAGTCGACCTCCCATGGTTTGATATTGGTGGAGTCGAGCTTGAATACCTTGAAGCCAAGGTCACCTTGATATTCTGGGTTTTCTGCTTTGATCTTTGCGGCAGCCCGGCGGATGCGCTCTTTGCCAATCTCGGAGATGGTTTTGTAACCTGCTTTGTAGGCTTCTGATTTTTCATCACAAGCTTCAGGTAGTTGCACCATGATGAATTTGCGGTTGCCACTTTCTTCGGCGTTGAGCTTCATAGCAGCATGAGCAGTCACACTTGAGCCTGCAAAAAAATCTAAAATGACATCATTTCCATTGCATACTTGCGGAATTAATGTTGTAAGAAGTGAAAGTGGTTTAGAATAATCGAAAACATTGCCCCCCATCAATTCTTGAATATTCCGTGTTGCCTCTGTGTTTAATCCTACTCTATCCATCATTAAAGTAGAGAACGGGTTGTGTGTACTCTTTAGTTCATCTCTGAACCGTTTTTGCATTGGTCTTTTGGATGTATCCTTCGGGAACACAATTCGCCCCTCCTTGATCATCCGATCCATTGATTCTGGTATAAATGCCCAAACCCGATTAGGATTAAACGGATAAACATTTCCTGTTGCAGGATCAACTAAATCATAAGCCTGGTTGGGGCGCATTGAAGCATTCATTCCGACAGTTAGGTTATCCAAAATCCATGGGCCACGTGGATCATTGTCAGGATTTGAATATCGCTTAAAATCTTTTTGGAAGCCTTTAAAGTCTTTCAGATCTCCTTTTTGAAAGCAGATAACATAGTCATGGTCTGCAGATACATTGTTATCTGCCATTGCAGAGGAAACCCGTCTTTTCCAGACTAACTCTGCAACAAAATTTTCTTCCCCAAAAACCTCATCAGAGATTTTCCGAAGATTAGAAACTTCAGTATCATCAATAGATATAAAGATAACCCCATTATCCTTCAACAAATTCCTCGCCAGCTTCAGGCGAGGATACATCATGTTCAACCAGTCGGTATGATAGCGCCCACTGGTTTCGGGATTGTTTGAGAGGTTACGGCCTTCACCATCCACCTGACCGGTGATCTCTTTATAGTTTTTGATGTTGTCTTTGAAATTGTCCTTATAAACAAAGTCATGTCCAGTATTGTACGGCGGATCGATATAGATCATCTTCACTTTTTTGTGATAGCTCTTCTGCAGGAGCTTGAGCACTTCAAGGTTATCGCCTTCAATGAAAATATTCTGGGTGGTGTCCCAATCCACTGACTCGTCCTTGCAGGGGCGCAGGGCGCCTGTGCTTGGCGTCTGGGCGATCATTCGGGCTTTGCTTTTACCGTTCCATGTAAAGCTGTAGCGTTCGTCGCGGTCGTCCACAAATGTGCCGAGCACTTCCTTCAGGGCTTCAAAGTCCACCTTGCCTTCGGTGAAGGCTTCCGGAAACAGCTCCTTCAGCTTGCCAACATTTTCGGCTACGATGTCCATTGTTTTACCGTCCATTTTTTCCATGATTAAACCTCTCTTATTACAGGCTCGCAGCCAGTTGCCTGAGCTCTTGTTCAAATTTCTTGATTTGTGTATTCAGCTCCACCTGCCGGTTAAAAGCCGCTTTTTTCAGCTGCCCGCGCAGCTCCGATATTCTTGATTCAATTTCCCGGCACCGCGTCAACTGCTCCAGCCGATCTCCGGCCTTGCCGATGGTAAAACTTCCGGACAACACCGAACATTCGTATCCGGTAAAGCGATCCGTCCAGGCATTGTATAGAGTGCCATAGGTCTGAAGCGGCATATTGTCCCATGCAAGTGATGCGACAAATGCCGCTTCTCGGTCATTGAATGCCCCGCTGTGCATCCAGCCGGTGGTATAGAAACGCTCGGCAACATAAGCTCCTTGCTCGGTCTGACTGAAACGTTTAGGAGCGATGCTCAGGGCAAAAGATTTATTAACCACGGAAGACACAGAAGACACGGAATTAATACTTTCTTTTTCAGTGTATTCGGTGTGTTCTGTGGTTCCAACATAAAAACCAATCATCAGCGGGTAAGGAATTATTCGGTGGATAATTTCTGCGATTCGTTTGTGGCCTTTCTGGGAGTTCATTTCAACCTGTAGAACCGCCACCTCAAGGTATTCCCGTTCATTGTCCCTGTAGGGTAGAACAGGACAAGTTGATGGCTTCAGGGTGTATTCCCAATACACGTTTTTCACGTTTTCCCGAAACAGCTTTTTGTCGCTGGCGACAAGTTCACCACTTTCAAGAAACTGCTTTTTGGGAACCCGTTTACCCAGCAGGGCCGCCTCCGGAAAGGAGATGGCATTCCAGACGTAATCAATGGCTGCTTTTTTATTATCTGGCATCGTCAGCCTCCTCACCCAAAAGGATCAGGTAGCTGACCACTTCAAAATCATCCATACCCTTAAAGCTGTTTTTATTGATGACGGTGCCACCGGGAGAGAAAAGACTCTCCACGCCGCGCTCTTCAGCTGCGCCGGTCAGAGCCTGCACGGCTTTGGACAGCAGATTACGGTAGTGAGACATATCGGAACCTTTGCGTGTCAGGTTGGAAAGCCGGGTGGTGGCTTCACCCTCAACGGACTTTCCATGGATGCTCATCTTTTTTAGCAGGTCCAGAATCTTTTTTGTCTGAGTGAATTGCAAAAGAACTGAACCGTCGTTTGATACATAGACCAGATAGTAAGGCGACAAGGCATAGGTGGAGTCTGAAACGGTTTGAGCGCCTTCATTTTTAAGGCAAAAAATTACTCCCGGAGACAGGTCGTCTTTTAGGGTATCGTCAATGGTGGCAACAGCAAAAGCGCCCGGCGGAATCCGCTCCAGCAGATTCTCATGTTCTTTTATGTAGTCAGTGAGGTCCATGCGAAAGTCGTTCAGCGTGAGGTCGGTGATGGAGATGCCACCCTCGACATCATCAATATCGACCACTTCGTTCTGAAGTTTTTCGAGCTGTTTGCGGCGGTATTCGAGGTCATTCATCTTTCCGGAATCGGTAAACTCGATGACGTTCTCTTCACCGGTGGCCGAGATATCCAGCAGAACCATGCGGCCGGAAACACGGGCCTCAAGATTGATGTATTCATCCAGCTCCATGTTGGGCCAGAAGTTCACCAGTTGAATTTTGTCATTCTTTGAGCCCAGTCGATCAACACGTCCAAAACGCTGAATGATTCGAACCGGATTCCAGTGGATGTCATAGTTGATCAGGTAATCACAATCCTGCAGGTTTTGCCCCTCTGAAATACAGTCGGTGGCAATCAGCAGGTCAATCTCAGCTGTAAGAGAAGAATCGATCTTGTCACGTTCTTTTGATACCGGAGAGAAGGAGGTGATGATCGAGGCCAGGTCTTTGCGTATGCCGGGCATCTCGGTTTTATTTTCTCCGGAGCCGGTCACCAAGGCAGCATAGACACCCAACTCTTTGTTGGCCCATCCGGCTATGTTGTCATAGAGATACTTGGCCGTGTCTGCAAACGCCGTAAAAATAATGAGCTTCTTATTGTCCGGATTGATCGGGTTGGCAACTTTGTAACGAATGAGCTCCTTCAGTTTCCTGAGTTTTTCATCTTGCGGCGCTTTGACGGACTGTGAAGAGGCAATCAGTTTTTCCAGAATCTCCCGGTCTTCTTCAAGCTCTTGCTTCCAGCGGACCGTATCCATGTCCTGAATCAGGACTTTGACCTTCTTGCCGACAACAAAAGGAGAGAAGGCATCATCTTCAATTTCGATCTCTTCGATATCAAACTCTTCAACCGCTGCATTGTTGTCATGGTCTGCAATTTTCTGGATCAACCCTGTTACTTCACCGAGCAGTTTTTCCAGCGTCATGGTGAAGGAGTTGATTGAACTTTCCATTCGCTTGAACAGGTTAACCCGCATCAGATGAATCAAGCTCTGTTCACGGTCGACCTGTCTGAACACGGAACCGCCAGCAACCTTTCGGTCATACTTGCGGCTGTACTCTTCAGCCTTTTGCGGCAGGACATATTTCAGCGGAGCATAGGCGCTCAGATTAAGCAGCCGAATGTCTCTATTAATACTTTCAAGCGCCGGGAAGCGTCCCTCCGTATCAATGTCTGTCTTGATATTGACGGGCTTGAGCCTCTCCGGAAATTTTCCGATCTCCGTTACATCATAATACTTTTCGATATGCTTTCTGGATCGGGCAATGGTGAGAAGATCCAGCAATTTGAAATAGTCAAAATTCAAAGTCTCCAGCAGGGACTCCGTGGTTCTTTCTCGGTCGTCCAGATTCAGCCATGCATTGAAGCGCGTCTGAGCCATTTTCAAAGTCTGCTCTATACTGGTAATACCGTTGGTCTTCAATGCGTCGTCTTTTGCCTCAACGATAAAAGCGACTTGGTTTTTCAGGTCGTTCATCCGGTTGTTTACCGGGGTGGCTGATAGCATCAGCACTTTGGTTTTTACACCTGCTTTGATGATCTCATTCATCAGTTTGGAATATCGGGTCAGAGAATCATCCTTGCGAGCCGGGTTGTTTCTAAAGTTGTGCGACTCGTCGATAACGATCAAGTCGTAGTTCCCCCAGTTCAGGGTCTCTAAATTGATCTCCCCTGACATGCCGCGCACACGGGTCAAGTCCGTGTGATTGAGGACATCAAAGTTAAACCTGTCGGAAGCGAGAATGTTTCGTTTGTCGTTAACGGTGTATAAGGTCCAGTTTTCCCGGAGCTTTTTGGGGCATAAGACCAGCACTCTATCGTTGCGGAGTTCATAGTATTTGATTACCGCCAGCGCTTCAAAGGTCTTACCCAGTCCCACGCTGTCTGCAATGATGCAGCCATTGTAACGCTCTATTTTATCGATGGCTCCAAGAACGCCATCCCGCTGAAATTTGTAAAGCTTTTGCCAGACTTGAGTGCTTTTAATTCCGGTCTGGGTCTTGATGATTTTGTCTTCATCCAACTCGCCGATAAAATCCCTGAAGATATTGAATAGAGTCAGGAAGTAGATTTGCTGGGGAGTTTTATCGGTATAAATGAGCGAAAGTGCTTCCTGCAGGATCGCTTCAAAATCATTGCTGTTTTTACCTGAGGCCCACAGCTCATCAAACCATTTGATGAGTGAATGCGCCTCATCAGAACTGCGAAAGCAGGTGTTCATGTGGTGGGATTCAGATGGAACGATACCCAGACCGTCAGTGGTAAAGGATGAACTGCCCACAATGGCAAGGTGTTCATCGCTACCGGCATGAGATAAATGAATAAGGTTCTGGTGGACCGATGATGGCAACTCGCGGACTTCGCATTTTTGTTTCAGCCACTGGGCGCACTCTCGTGCAACCCGAGTAACATCAAGCCGATTGCGCAGACGACGATCCAAGTGATTCCCGGAAAGGTTTTTCAGAAACCCCTCTTTGTCGCTATAACACGGAACAAGCAGCTTAAACTTGGAAACCTTTGAAAGCTCCCTTTTAAGCTCGTCATAGGCGTAAAGAGAAAACAGAGCGGAAACCACAGAAAGAGTGCATCCACCTGCGATATTTTCTTTGAGCTCGGAAACAACATTTCCCAGAGATTTGTTATCAAGTATTGATGTTTTCTTCTGCGCTTTCAATTTAATCCTTACCAAAGTAAAACTTCTTCAGCCCGCCATGGACGGCGGGCTTCTTGGGGCGCGGGGATTTTAAGATCTTCCACTTTTCCATTCTATCTTCTTCTTTCTGTATTGGTGCGGTATTGCCTATAACGTTTCGCGGCTATATGAAGTTTTTGCGGAACGCAGTGGAGCAAAAATTTGGGTGAAGCGAAGCGGAACCATATAGCCGCTGTTGTATGACGTGCTTGGGAGGCGGTTTTCATGGCTACTACTTCTATATACATGTGCATCCTTAATTCCTCTTAAAAACTTGCCCATTTCTTTCAGCTGGAGCACAGGACGTGCGGCAGCTGACATTTTTAATCAACATATTTTCCAGTCGCTTTTTTAATTTATCTATATCTCTCAATTCACACTCCCAAACGACTAAATAATTAATACCCATTTTTTCAATTTGGCTTTTAACATTATTATCGCGGTTTATATTTTTCTTAAATTTTAAATCCCAGAACTCTATATTTGATTTTGGTGTATAGGCGTATTTGCACCCTTGATGTCTATGCCAAAAACAACCATGTACAAATATTGCAGTGTTGTATTTGCGAAGAAAAATATCTGGTTTTCCAAGAATATCAATCGGATTAATTCTATATCGGTACCCCATTTTATGAAGAACTGTTCGAACTTCTTTTTCTATTTTTGTATTTTTAGATCTTATTCTGGACATATTCCAGCTTCGCTTTTCAGGAGTTAAACTATCCATTCAAAGCTCTCCAGATAGGATTTGAAGTAGATCCTCTGGACTCAAGGCTGGTTTACGACGGTGTAGCATTGCGTGGCAATTAGGACAGACCGGAAGAAGATCTTTTCCAGGATCGAGAGAATAACTTCCACCCATTTGAGAAACTGGGACAATATGATGGACGTGAATAAAACCTTCGCCCAGCTCACCGTATTTAGCACCAAAATCGAAATCACAAATCCTGCAGGCCGTTCCATGAATTTCAATACAAGCAGCCCGGTTGATTCGGCTCCTTTCATATTGTTTAACCAACTTGAGCAGCGCTGCACCTTCGCTTTCACCTTCAATTGCAGATTCATTAATTTCTTCAAGTGGGAGAAGTGCAAGTGCAAGACCCAAAAAACCAGTTGCCCACGGAAAGGTAGCATCAAAGTCATACCCCGATGTCTTCTCCACAACAACTCCAACCTTCTTCATTGAGATTCGAATGGTTCCCCAGTCGTGTGGCCAAGAAGATGGCTTAGATGCATCAACATGCACAGAATCTAGTTTTAAAGTAACTTGAGCCCCTTTTGACTTAAGACTGTCTGAAAATACCGCGAAAGCAGCTTGTTGTGAAGGTGTTGCGGTTTTCATCCCGAGGATGAGTCCGGATGCATAATTCCCTGGAATAAAAGCTGCCGACACAGTTCTCCAGCCAAGGTGAAGCTCGACACGAAATGATATGGTGCGCTCAATCCCACATGGGCCGATAATAATTTTTTGCCCGTTATTCTCCACAGTTGCACTTGCTTCTACTTCCAGACCAAATCGCTCTGTTAGAGCACGGGACAGATGTGCCGTATCAATCATAATTATCAATCTTCCAGATCAGGTTCAGGAAGATCCTCAACCAGTTTTCTTAACAGGCGCGATACTTCGAAGCGCAATTCCTCAAAATGGTTTTTCGTGGCTTCGTTGATTGTTCCAAGCTCTGCTTCGACCAAAGCCCAAAGCAGGGAGTCCATTCCTTGAATAGTCACATCAGATGCCAAGTTGGGAACATAGACCTTGTGGTAATAGGGATGGCCGGTGTTTACCCTTACTGCATGATGGCCGTCAATAATTGCCGGAGCCCACAGGATTCCGTCGTCAATACTATCTGCCGGTTGCACACAAACCTGCCTGGGAGCCGTGGATTCGCTCACTTTTAATTTCAGGCGGACTGTGCCGGATTTGTTCTTAACTTCCACATCACCGGCAGCAGAATCGACAACAGTGACTTCTGCGTTACGTAGATCTTGCTCTTTGCTTGAAATGGAGCGATTAGAGCCTTCATGGGCGTCTTTGGCTTCATCGCTAACTTTCTTGCGCTGCCCACGTCTGTAACGCTCGTTGGCCGCATTTCTCGGTGCTGGAAGAAACTCGTTCAGAACCCAGTTATACAATTCTTCATTCAACAAAATCCGGGATTTTTTTATATCAACTTGGAATGCTTCATCTGACTCGTGGGTAAACGAGAACTCAACTCTGAGAAGCGACAAGTGAGGTTCTTTTGTAAACATGCCCAGCCAATCTGCAGGATGAATAAGGCGGTTTTCCCGATAGATATAAATGCCCTGCATGTTATTTGTAAGGCGTGCACGTTTAGCTGCTTCCTGAGATGAGAAGTATTCCCGTCGCGGGAGGACAAAAGCACGGATAGAGAATTCAACCGGACTGCCGTCAGGAAGTTCGGCTTCGAGCTTTTTTTCTGCAACAAGCTCGGTATCACCTTCATCCTCGCAAAATGGGTCCCAAGGAGCAACTGTCTGTCCATTCAGAATTATTTTGATATTTCGCGAACGTTCATCAGTAACATTCAGGAAACGTTGATAAACCATGGCTGCATGATCTCTGAATCCGGTCACAACCCTGTCCAATGCATTACGAGCATGCTTGCCACCCGGCTCAGAGTAGTTTTTCATCATCCGGTCGACTTTGTCCCACATGACAAGTGTGCCTGATGAACTTGGGGCAACTTCGTTAAGCAGATCCTCTTCAAATTCTATAGGAACATCAAGAAGGAGTTCCCATTCTGAAGCATTGACCACATGATCAAGATCCCATGTTGCCTTCACCAAACTGTTTTCACCTGAACTGCGTGTGATAACCGAGAGCCTTCGGCAAAATGCGGTGGATGCTGTCTTCAGGCCAAGACCGAATTTTCCCAAGCGCTTCGGATCAACAAGTCCCTGCGCCCCATATGTCATTCCGTTTAAGAGAGCCTGCTCATCCATCCCGCAGCCATCGTCGGCAACAGAAACAAGAATATCTCCATCGGGGTCCATGTTGATCCTGATATCGATTTTTGTTGCACCGGCGTCAACAGAGTTGTCCACAATATCAGCAAGCGCAGTGTTGAAGTCATATCCGGTATCCCTAAGTCCTTCTATAAGGCGAGCCGGATTTGGAGGCAGTGTTTGTTTTCGCGACATATTCTTCTCCCGTTCTATATTTTAACAACTTTCCATGAATTACTGAGCTTCAGCGGACCAGAGCCAATTTTTTTAACTCCGTCTTTCTGATATTTCACCGAGTAAAAGCCATTTACATCCCTAGACAGAGTGAGTGTATCCCCCGACTTAAGATTGTATGCACTCATATACCTAGTCATGCCGGTCAGACGATATTCGTTCCGGGTACCACCAAAAAACTTGTTGTTATAGTAGATGAAGGAGAATGACCACTGTTCACCCATGTGATCATGGAAGGCAATAAGGAACCTTGGATTCTTCTCCTCATTATTCAGTTCAGGAAAAAAGGACAGGATCTCTGGCTTTTTAGGGATGAGAATGCCAGCCTGATGACCACCTGTTTCACCTGTATCATTGCGACTCAGCATTTTTTCAATAGCATTTGTTCTTGTTATCATTGGACTCTCCATTCAGAATATCCTGATGGGGCAACTTCAGAGGGACGTTGCGTGTCTGGAAAACTTGAGTTGATCACTGTTTCACTCCTTTCGGCGTATTGATTGGTGATAGCTGAAGTGCCCTTGCAATATCTGCGGTTTCCACCTCCGGAGCTTCGGTACCGACTACAGCTACCTCCGCAAGTTGGCGTTTCCGATCCAGACGATCGTTAATGACTTCTTCCACTGTATCTGGATAGAAAAGACGGTGGACAGTAACAGGCAGGATTTGGCCCCGCCGAAAAGCACGTGCAGTTGCTTGGTCCTCGACTGCCGGATTCCATTCAAGTGTATAGTGAATCACATGGTTGGCAGCAGTTATGTTCAGCCCTGTTCCCGCAGCCCTTGGATTCAAAATCAGCACAGCAGAACCGGCAACAGCAGAAAATGTATCGACCACTTCCTGCCTTTCTACTACAGGTGTTCTTCCATCAATTTGCCAAGATGGAATGGAGAAGCGCATTGGCAACTCACTGGTCAACAGATCAGACATGGCAATGAACGAAGTAAAGATGATAGCCTTTTCTTTGTTTAGAACTATTTCTTCAAGGATTTCGAGCAAACGACAGAATTTCGAGCTCTGCATTGGAGATATGTGTGCATCATTCGTTTCATCCTCCAAGAGAATCGGATGAGTGCAGAACTGACGCAGGCGCAACAGGGAGATCAGAGTGGCAGACTTTCCATATTCGTCAGCGACCTGTTGTCTTATGAGATCGTATTGCCCTATCTCGGCGTCACTCATATTGACCGGCTGCGGTATAATGATCTTCTCTGGAAGATCAGTGGCCACATCAGCAACTCTGCGTCGGAGCATGAGTGGGGAGACGACGGTTTCAAGCTTCTCCGCGCTTTGATAGTCATCACCATAGATGTGGTCAAATGCCTCGCGGGAACCTAACAGGCCCGGGCAGGAGAAGTCCATGATGGACCAGAGATCCGCCAGTTTGTTCTCAACGGGAGTCCCTGTAACAGCAATAGCGACCCGTCTTTTCAGTCCCTTGGCAGCTATAGCCCGGCGTGTTTCTGGGTTTTTGATCGCTTGGGCTTCATCCAAAACGACAAATCCCCACTCTATCATGCCAAATAGTCCCTGGTCCCTGACAGCTGTGTCGTATGAACACACAACAATATCATACTTCTTCAGTTGTGAAGGGAAGCCGGTACGTTCGTTGCCTGAATGGACATAAACCGTCATTCCGGGAGAGAATCGAGCAAACTCCCTTCGCCAGTTTTCAAGAAGCGTGGCCGGAGCAATAATCAGTGCAGGTTGATTCCAGTCAACCTTGAAATAACTCAGAACAGCAATGACCTGAAGAGTTTTACCCAAGCCCATTTCATCAGCCAGAACACATCCAAGCCCTTCTTCAGAAATACTCTTTAGCCAGGAAAAACCATTTTTCTGGTAGGGGTACAAGTCGGCCTGGAAGCCGTTACATGAAAGGAGCTCAAGTGCCTGATCGCATCCACCATCGGATATTCTGCAGTCATTTGGAAGTTCTGATGCAGTTTCAACAGAAACCAATGATGAATCCATCTTCGTGAGTTCCAGAGCCTGCCTAAGAGTAACTGGTCCTGAACCATCGGCCTTGATTTCATTCAGGATTGAGCGGATGTCTTGAATGTTTTCAGGAATAAGTGGATACCAGCTGTTGGTGCCAACGATGATCTGGTCTGAGTAAGGAACCTGTTCAATGGAAAAGGAACGGCCACTTGAAGAAGCACACAGTTCCACTGCCGGCCGCTGCAACGGGCTGGTCGGCATCAGGAGCTTTATTCTCAATTCACATGGGAAACGGTTAAAGCGAAGAACAGGCAAGTGATCTGACGGTTTTGCATCCACCACCACACCGGCAGCCCTCTGATACCCCTTGAATTCAACACGTACAATGTCTGCGGCGCTAACAGAATACTGTTTTTTCGTAAGCTGTATGGCCACGACTCCATCTGAAAGCACCCAGGTTTTGAAGAAATCTTCTGTGTGTTCCCGCAGATCCCCCATGATCAGCCTCTTTCTTTAAATATTTTGGCTATTTCTTTAGCTGCAGAGCGGATGGCCGGAACAACTACGCTATTGCCGATCTGTTTGTACGCCTGGGTCTTGGAGACCGGGAACACAAAGTGTTCAGGATCATATCCTTGGAGCTGCATTGCTTCTTCCACAGATAGTCGTCTTGGGCGGTCGCCCTTTTGAGCAATCAGAATCTCAGCCCCATCCTTATGGTACCTAGCGGAGATTGTCCTGGTAACAGTATCATCGGCGATTGGAAAGCGATGAATACCATAGCCAAATCCATTTCCTTTAGCGGCGTGGTTTGCTTTGTGACGCTCTAGGGTATCCCATGTGCCCGGACCGAGAGTGTATCCAGCAAGTTTTTTGTGAATAATCGAAGGTAGGGTCGGATAGCTGTATTCAGCTCCAGGTGCTATAGGAATGACAATCTCCTCCTTCTCTATCTTTATCTGTTTGGGGTCATATCCAACAATGAAGATTCTTTCGCGGTGTTGTGGGACCCAATTTGCTCCGTCAACCACTTTCCAGTTGATTACATACCCAAGGTTTTCTTCCAGCGCATGCCGGATTACTTCAAATGTTTCACCTTTGTTATGTGAGAGCAGGTTCTTCACGTTTTCTAGGATAAATGCCTTCGGTCGTTTGATACGAAGAATCTCTTTAATTTCAAAGAACAGCGTTCCTTGGGTTTCATCCTCAAATCCATGCTTACGTCCAAGCGAGTTCTTCTTCGAAACACCTGCCAGAGAAAACGGCTGACAGGGAAAACCGGCACAAAGCACATCGTGATCAGGGATATCTGATTTATTTATTTTTCGAATGTCACCGTATGGAGTTTCGCCATAATTAGCTTCATAAGTCTTTTTTGCGTATTTATCCCATTCACTCGTGAACACACATTTACCACCTACACTTTGAAACGCTTGCCGAAAACCACCTATACCGGCAAAGAGATCAATAAATGTAAAATTCCATTTTTCAGGCGGTGGATAAGGAAGATCATCCCAGACAATGGGCAATTTAAGTTGGTAAGGTTCTTCATCTTCCGCTACTGATAATTTGGATTTGAATTTATTGGGAGCACTATAACCATCAATTAGCTCTGAAATAACAATCTGTTTATGATATTTATTAAAAAGAGGTGGTAATTTCTCAGGGTTTTGCAACCAATGCGTTAAGGCCGCTCTTAATTCTTTGTCTTCCGCGAACTCTTCTAGTGCAGTTATTGACTTTTCAATTGCAAGGCTATGCTTCATTTTTGTTTATTTCCTTTTATCTGCTCAACATGGACGTTGGGCATTCTTAATGGGCAAGTTTTTTTCTTCATTCTCTTCGCACATGTTTCTTTCATGGTAGCTGGTAGCCTCCCAAGCATTTCATACAACGTCCTAGTAGATAGCACCACCATGGTAGTGTTATTTTTCCTTTATCCTTATATTACAAGGTATATGATACCCACCAAAATCTGTGGTTATCATACACCACGGTGTATGATAACTCCATATATGGAAGGTATTGTACACTTCTGTTATTATCATAAAAATCCCATCCAACGCATTTTGTCTTTTGTGTGATCGTAACACGCAACTCCCTTGTTTTGCATGTATTCTTTCATTTTCAAGTAAAATCAATATACATTTGTTCACACACCAGGGGGATTTTCTCAAAATTTTATTCACATCAATACAAAACATCTATTTCAAAGGGCTGCCGGAGTGCCTGTGTTGCGACGAGAGGGGGTCAGAGCGTAACATGATGCTCTCGTGTATCCACGAGGCGGAGTCTGAAGGATCTGCCCATAGAAAATGGAAGAGATTGTGCGGTGCGGATGACTTCTGTATCGGGGGCACCACAGAGAGACAAAACTCCACAGCATGTGTCATAGGATCATGCCCCCCTGTGTTGCCCCAAAAAAAGCATGGGAGTTTTTTTCTTCCGGCAGGGCTGTTTTTTCACCAATTCTATACTATATTATGATATACATCTTTCCCGAAAGGGGAGTAGGGGGATACCGTACGGCAGGTTGCAAGGGGTATTATGATTAAGAAAAACTTTCTACAAAATAAAACCTATGCCCGGTTTTTGGCCATTGCGGGTATCCTTATGGCCGTGATTTCCACGGTGCATTTTTTTGTCCATCCACTGGAAATAATTCCCGGTGTAACACCCCTTGAGATAGAATCCTATGCCGATAGTGACGACTATGCAGAGGGGAGCTCTGCAGTGCTGGATATACAGAAAAACCCGGGATATCTTGGAATGCTCTATCGCATCGGTGAAGAGCGCCAGTTTCCCTATGCGGGTATTGCCCTGAGTAGGCCCGATACCTCTTTCTGGGACCTTACCCGATATGATCGGGTGCGCATACATGTGAATCCGGAGATGAGCGCCCCCTTTACCCTTCTTTGTGCTACCATGGTGGAGGGGTTTTCCACTTCCGATGCAGCCTTGACATGGCGGCTTTTTCAGGAGGATATCAGCGATGTTTCCGTAGAAATTGATCTTTCCCTTTCAGATCTGCGGACCCCCGTATGGTGGTTTCAGGAAAACCGCATCCCCCAAAACAGAAATCGTGAAAGCCTTGGACGGGTACGACAGATCCGTTTTCAAAGTCATCCACAGACTCCCCGCAATGCTCCCATGCGCCTGCACATAGAAAAGATCCGTTTTTACCGATCCTTTCATGGATATCTTCTCTGGTGGGGGGTATCGGCACTCCTTATTCTCCCCCTGCTTGTTTCCCGCCACAGAAAAAAAAGCGTGCTCTCCTATACCCCCCTGGATGTGTCTTCTCAGCTGGCGGAGGACCTGGGTATTATCGAAGAATATCTGGGACGGGAGTATTCCCGCCTTGACATGTCTTTACAGAGGGCTATCGGGGAAACGGGGCTTTCTGAAAAAAGGATTCGCACGGTACTGCAAAAGGGGCGGGGCATGGGTTTTAAGGAGTATCTTGACACCCTTCGCATAGAGGAAGCGGCGCGTTTGCTCCGTGAGACTGACCGGCAGATCAATGAAATAGCCCTCTATACGGGATATCGCCATCCCACCACCTTTACAAAAATATTTCGTCGCTTCCATGGGTGTTCCCCCCGGGAGTATCGGCAAAAAAACTCATCCTGAGGTCTGCTTTTTTTCCCGGGAATATTTGCATTTTTATACAAAAGCTGCTGTCTTCAGAAAAAAACATGCCTGTGCCGTTTTTTCAGTATTGGAAGGATTTATTGTGCCATGCCGGTGTATTCTTTCTGTGAGACGGGAAATGTCCCGCCTTGCAGAATATATGCAGGTAGGGTATACTAAAAATATGGAGGCAGTTATGAAAAAATGTATGGTGTTGTTGGCAGTGGTGCTGTGTGGAGGATCTCTTCTGGGAGATGATGTCCCCGTGAATCTTATTGACGGATTCATGGCGGAGTTTGACGCTCCTGAACCCACAAAGAATGTGGAATATTTCAGCTACGGATCCGGGGGAAATCAGGCTGATTTTACCTGGTATGCCGGTGTTGAGTCTGCCCGTGAGGAGGGAACACGAACCCTTGCCCTTACCATGGACTCAGAGGATGCCCCCGGTGCGTGGCAGGGGCCCAATATGAATACGGGGTTTACGCAATTTGGTACCTACGCTACGCGGGTACGTATCCCCCATACGGATGATCAGCCCAACGTTGGCGGTGTGGTGGGGTTTTACACCTTCTATAATGATGAATGGGCGGAGGATATGGAGAATGACTGGACAGGGACGGGTCTCTACGATAACAGTGAGATAGATTTTGAATGGCTTATCGCAGATCCGGAGGTGCTCTATCTTTCCGCGTATACGGATTATCACGGCCCCACGGGGGAGACCCGCCAGGTTTCCCGTATTCTCAATCTTGCCGAAGGGCATATCTATTCCACCACCTATCGGGAACGTCTCGGCAGCGATGGGGTAGATCTGCACGGGGCGGAAAATTATCCTGAAACCATTCCGGCCATAGAAAATTTCAACGCTGCGGATCGCTTTTATACCTACGGATTTGACTGGGAGCCCGATCGAATTCGCTGGTGGATACTGCATCCGGAAACAAAGGATACGGTGGTCCTCTGGGATTATCAGGGGCCCCAGGAGCGCATCACCCAGAAACCGGCCCGGCTCATGCTCAATATCTGGCATACAGACAGTTGGTCGGTAATTACCAATCCCCACTCCACGGAGGCACCGCAGGCAGACACCTTCAGTGTTGAGTTTGATTGGGTGAGCTATGACCCCCTGGATGATGAGACAGGGGCGATCGTTCATGAAGGTGGGCACTCCGCTTCTTCCCTCGTACGGGTAGAACATGGTGCAGAAGGAGGTGTTCTCCATTTTGCTGAAAAAGGTGTACATCACGTTGTCCTGTATGATCTTGCCGGTGCTCGTTTGGCTGCCTATAGCGTGGGAGATCGAGCGTGGCAGCTGCCTCGATTTACGGGGCCGGTTATTCTTGGTATCACCTCTTCTACGGGAAGACAAGAGTATCGGCGCATTGTTCCACGACCGTAATAGCGCTCGGAATCTTTTGGTACACGGGGGGAACGGGGTATTCGTTTCCCCTTTTTTAAAGAGAACTGTTTTTTTCTGTGCGGTTTCGGTGTAGCTGGGGTATACTTGTTATATACTTTTTCCCATCTTCGGAGGCGTGTCTATGAACTATCCATGGAACAGTGTTATATTCTCATCCCGTGTACGGGTCGCTCTTTTTTTCTCTGTCCTTGCCCTGGGAGCATCAGAACCACTTCTCTTTGTAGATTTTAACGACCATTCTCCCGGGCCCTATACCCAGGCCATGGCTGAGGCTGATTTTCCCAATGCGCAGTGGTATATGGGCATGGAACAGGGGCGTGGTGAGATTGTCCAAGGGGCCCAAGAGGGTGAACAGGCCTTACGTATGGTCTATCCCGGAAACACCTTTGGCCCCCACGAAAACGGAATTCAGATAAAGGCAGTTCTTTCAGAGACCGTTGATACGGCATGGGCAGTGTATACGGTACGTTTTGAAGAGGGCTTTGACTTTGTGCGGGGCGGAAAGCTTCCCGGCCTGTGCGGAGGGGACTGTATCACCGGTGGTCAGACACCTGATGGGACCAATGGATGGAGCGCTCGTATCATGTGGCGCTCAGAGGGGGATGGAGTGCAATATGTCTATCTGCCCGATCACCGGGCGGCTGATTTTCCCTGGAATTATGTCCTGCCGCAAAAACGCTTTGAGCCTGAAAAATGGCACACCGTGGTAACCCGAATTATCATGAACACCCCCGGTGAGTCAGATGGGTCAATATACTCATGGTTTGACGGTGAACTGTCCCTTGTACGTGAAGATCTAACCTTTCGTGATATTGAAGAGCTTGCCATTGATGTCTTCTATATTTCCACTTTCTTTGGCGGAAGTTCCCAGGACTGGGCACCCCCCTACGATGTGTACGCTGAATACGGCTCATTTCTGGTTTCACAGGATCAGGCAACCCCCAAACCACAGGCCCTTTTTTCCACCAGTCACACCACGGGGGTTGTTCCCTTTGCAGTGGGTATTGACAGTCGTATGAGCCTTGGACGGGATCTTTCATACCGCCTGGAATTCGGCAGTGATGGTGTCGTCTCTGATTCAGCCGTTGATACAAAAAAGATTACCGCGCCGGGAATCTACACCTTGGCTGCGCAGGTCACAGACTCCCTTGGGCAAACATCCCGTGAGACCACCACCCTCTACGCCCTAGACTCCCTTGATGCCATTGCATCCACACAGTGGCAGGGGGTAGACTTTCAGGATACCCTTGCTGATTCGGAAAAATATCTTAATATGCGTGTTACCATTCTTGATACGGGGTCAACCGTCTATGTCGGCCCGGCTATACGGGAAGATGTTGACGGAGAGTGGCATCTCTTTGGTTCACTGCGGATACAGGATGGTCTTGCCGCAGCTCTCAACGGGGACACACGGGAATATGACACGGCCCATGGGGTGGTTCTTGAGGATGACAGTATTACCGTGAGTTTTCGCATGAATTATGATGAAATGACCTACTCGGTGTGGATTGATGATGAGCAGATTGGCGGAGCGTATCCCTATCGTGGCTACTCCCTGGCGATGTCTCACTATGGTATCGGAGCAGACTCCGATTATGCAGCACGTATCAGTCAGGTAGGCACGGGATATTCGAGAGAGTTGGATGAGCCCGTACGTCTTCATTCCGTCGTAGATTCTTCCCGCCCACTCTCTCGGCCAGACTACTCCCTAAGGGCACAGGGGATGGTTTTGTCCTTTACTCATTTTGGGAGTGCTGAGGCAAAGGTACACCTGTATGATCCTGCCGGGAAAGCCCTTACCAGCTTTTCTGCACAGGGTGTTACGCCCGTGGAGCTTTCTCTTCCTGCAAAGGGAGTGTATGTATATCGTGTTGAAACGGAGGGGAGGCAGAGCACGGGCTCTTTCCGTGTCTCTCCCTGAGTTTTGGGGCCTTGAGTTTAGAGATACTGAGAGCAGAGCCTTCTTTACCGGACAGGGTATATGCCTCTCACGTTTTCGTAGTATCGTGGTATGCGAAATGATACAAAAAAGGTTGCCGTTTCTCCCCCGGAAGAGGCATCTGATCTTCCCCGTAGAGCATATTTTTCCTTGCAACGGTGGGCGTAACACGATACGGTGAAGGTATGGGTAGTTTTTTTGAAAGGCCCCATGAAACATAAAATAGGTGTGTGTATCTGTATGCTTTTGAGTATGGCTGTTGCAGAGATCGGCAAAATCACCTTTTCTTTTCTTGATGATGATGCAGATAAGGTTTACTTTGATGGTGATGACTTTGAGATTTCTATTACCAACAGCAGGTTCGCAGAGATTCCGGATTTTGCACCTCTTACCATAGAGACAGTCCTGTTTCTCTCTGAATCCCGGGATGATTATATCGATGTTGATCTCCTTTCAAACAAGAAGGTTGGCAGCATAGAGGCAGACAGCCTTACCCTTTCGGGAAATGTTGTGTTTCCTGATACTGCAGGGGTCATCGGTGTTCGTATTATCGCCGGTTCTCCTGTGGATATGACAATTGGTCCTATTCCGGTAATAGACAGTGCTCTTCTTGAGCCGGGAAGTGACTATGGTATGGCCATAACCGGTGTGGCTGTTCCCGAGGGGGATGTGGTGGAAACACCATCCTTTGCCGATGTGGAACATTTGTTTGACACTCCCGACTCAATCGTGTTTGTGCGTGATGATATGGGGTCTATTACCTTTCCACCGGGGATCAATATTATTGATCACCGGGAGCAGCTTCATTGGCTTCCTGATGCGTTGAATATTGAGGTTGATGGCGAAAATCGTGATTTCTTTGTCGAGATTGATCCGGCGTCGGCCGATTTTCTTGCAGAGGAATCCGCCGTGGTTACTCTGCACAACATTCCCTTTACCGAAGCGGTGGTGCGGCGAAGCTCCTTTGGAGAAGCAGCTCATGAGGAATCTCCGGAGGATGAGCGGGCAACCACAACCTTGCAGATAGCAGAGGAAACGGCTGTGTTTGAAGTTGACGGATTCAGTAGGTATTCTCTCATGGATACACGGACTGATCGTATTCGAGAAGACTTTGTCGATTCTCCAAGCAGGGATATCTCCCTTGCGTATCATGGGGGAACGAATGCATTGACTGTACGGGTTCCAGAGGCACTACGGGGAACGGTGCAGCTCTTTACTCTGCGGGGTGAATTGGTGTATGAGAGTGATGAGAATATCTCTTTTCAGCAAGGTAAAACCACACTCTTACTTGAAGATACGGTCCTGCCACGGGGACAATATCTGGGGGTGTTTTCCGGTATTTCAGCAGGAGGGCAGTCCCGTCGTAGTACTCAGACGATTCCCCACATCCCGTAAGGCTTTGTGGTCATCACATAGGTAGACGATGCGAGAGACGGGGGAGGGCTTTCTCCCCCGTATACATTAAAGAAAGTACTTTACTCCCGATTGAAAGATCTTTTGATCCTTCTCACCGTGAATATTTTTCCCCACTCCCGTACCAATCCGTTCGGAATGGCCCATTTTCCCCAGTATCCGCCCGTCCGGTGAGGTGATCCCCTCAATACCCCAGACAGAGCCGTTGGGATTATGCGGCATGGCCTCCGTGGGTTTTCCCTGAAGGTCCACATACTGCGTGGCAATCTGCCCCGCCTCAGCCAGGCGTGTACGCCATGCCTCATCGGCAAAAAACCGTCCTTCGCCGTGGGATACGGCTATTGAGTGAAGATCGCCGGTGGCCACCTGATGAAACCACGGGGAGAGGGTTGAGCTGATTTTTGTGGCTACCATCTGCGAAACATGGCGGCCAATGGTATTAAAGGTGAGGGTTGGGGTGTCTTTGCGGAGTTCGCAGATTTCTCCGTAGGGTAAAAGCCCCAGTTTTATGAGGGCCTGAAAACCGTTACAGATACCAAGAATAAGACCGTCACGGGAGTTGAGCAGCTCCATTACCGCATCCTGAATACGGGGATTGCGAAAATAGGAGGCGATAAATTTTCCCGAACCCTCCGGTTCATCCCCCGCGGAAAAGCCACCGGGAAACATGAGAATCTGGGCGTTTTTAATGGCCTCAACGGTGCGGGAAATACTTTCTTCCACATCGGTGCGGGTGAGGTTGCGGAGAACCTGCATCTGCGGTATTCCTCCGGCGCGCTCAAAGGCCCTCGCCGTATCATATTCACAGTTTGTCCCCGGAAAAACGGGGATAAAAACACGGGGTCGTGCCGTGGTGGTACCGCTTTTCTGAATCGTCGGCGGGCTATAGGAAATGTCCCGACTTTCTCCCGGCTCTCCCGCCGTGGTGGGGTATACATCCTCAAGGGGGGTGGCCCAGAGGGTGTGGGCCTTTTCAAGATCAATGGAAAAGCCCGCCATGGTGATGGTAAAATCTTTTTGTACCTGCCCGAGAATAGACGCGCTGTCCATGGTAAGGGGTGCACTGCTTTCGCAGATAAGGGCGCCGTATTCCGGTGTGAAAAGACTTGCTTCATCGAGGACAGAGGTAAGGTTGGCACCGAATTTATTTCCAAAGGCCATCTTTGAAAGGGCGCCAGCGATGCCTCCCGGCCCCACGGTATGGGCTGAGACAATGGTGCCATCTGCGATGGCTGCGGTTACTGTATCGTAGAGAGCGCAGAGGGCGGGAAAATCGGGGATACCCTCTTCTGTCAGAGGCACAGAGAGGAGG
Source organism: Chitinivibrio alkaliphilus ACht1 (assembly GCF_000474745.1). NCBI lineage: Bacteria > Pseudomonadati > Fibrobacterota > Chitinivibrionia > Chitinivibrionales > Chitinivibrionaceae > Chitinivibrio > Chitinivibrio alkaliphilus. The sequence goes on from NZ_ASJR01000002.1 coordinate 25,220, forward strand.
GAGAGATAATTGCCCGGATTTTTCAGTTCCGGAGAAATGATCGTGTCCACGGAGGCGGGGGCAACGGCAAAGGAGATGAGGGTTGGGGGAACGCTGATATCCTCATAGGTACCCGACATGGAGTCCTTTCCGCCGATGGCGGCTGTCCCAAAGCCCCGTTGGGCATGGAGTGCTCCAAGGAGGGCCGCAAGGGGTTTTCCCCAGATGGCGGGATCATCCCCGAGGCGTTCAAAATATTCCTGCAGACTGAGGCGGACTCGTTTTCGAGAGCCCCCGGCGGCAACAATACGCGCCACCGATTCCACCACGGCATAGAGGGCTCCGTGGAAGGGAGACCAGCTTGAAAGGGTGGGATCAAATCCATAGGACATCAGGGAGGCCGTGCGGGAGTCTCCCCGCTGCATGGGGAGTTTTGCCGCCATGACCTGCGTGGGGGTCTCCTGGTATTTTCCGCCGAAAGGCAGAAGGATGGATCCTGCTCCAATAGTGGAGTCAAAGCGTTCCACCAATCCCTTTTTACTGCAGACGTTGAGGTCTGCCAGGGCGGCGTACCATTTTTCCGGCAGGGTGTGGGCTTTTTGCACAGCTTCAGGGGCTTCGTCGAGGGGGTTTTCACCTTCGGGGGCCGTCACAGACACGGGCATACTCTGCAATACGCCGTTGGTATCAATGAAATCGCGGGAGAGATTGACAATGTTGTCACCCCGCCACTGCATAATTACCCGGCGCTCCTGTGTCACCTCTGCCACGGAGACCGCCTCAAGGTTTTCCTCCCGGGACAGGGCGATAATTTTTTCCCGGTCTGCCCGGTCTATACAGACGGCCATGCGCTCCTGCGATTCTGATATGGCAAGCTCTGTGCCGTCAAGGCCGGTATACTTTGTGGGAACCGCATCAAGATCTATAATAAGGCCTTCGGCTATCTCACCGATGGCCACGGCCACACCGCCGGCACCAAAATCGTTACATACCTTTATTTTTGTGCTGAATTCGGGGTTGCGAAAGAGCCGCTGCAGTTTGCGTTCCGTGGGGGGATTTCCCTTTTGTACTTCCGCTCCGCTTTGGGATACCGATTCTTCGGTCTGGGCCTTGGATGACCCCGTGGCTCCACCACATCCGTCCCGTCCCGTACGGCCGCCGATAAGAATAATGCAGTCCCCCGGCGCAGGTTCACCGCGAAGGACGTTTTTCTTTGGGGCACCGGCCACAACAGCACCAACTTCCATACGCTTGGCACGGTAGCCGGAATGATAGATTTCATCCACAAGCCCCGTGGCAAGGCCAATCTGATTTCCGTAGGAGGAGTAGCCCTCTGCGGCTTCCACACAGATTTTCCTCTGGGGAAGTTTCCCCGGGAGGGTTTTATCCAGGGGGGTGCGTGGGTCGTCGGCTCCGCTGACCCGCATGGCCTGATAGACATAGGAACGACCCGAGAGGGGGTCCCGTATGGCTCCGCCGAGGCAGGTTGCCGCGCCGCCGAAGGGTTCTATCTCCGTTGGGTGATTGTGGGTTTCGTTTTTAAACATGAGGAGCCAGGGTTCTTTTTTCCCCTCCATGGTTTCTGCCTCCACCTCTATGGAACAGGCGTTTACCTCGTTGCTTACTTCCAGATCGGCGAGTTTTCCCTGTGCCCGGAGGTGTTTCATGGCGATCACGGCAATATCCATGAGACACTCCGCCTTGCGGGGAGTATCGCCATATACCTCTTTTCGGCATGCGCGGTAGTCCGCAAGGGCCTTTTTAACAGGGGCGGTATGGGGGTGTTCTTCGATGGAAATATCCCGCAGGCGGGTCATGAAGGTGGTATGACGGCAGTGGTCAGACCAATACGTATCAAGGAGTTTTATTTCTGTAATGGTGGGGTTTCGCTTTTCTTCATCGCGAAAATAGGCCTGACAATGGAGGATATCTTCGCGGTTCATGGCAAGGCCCAGCTCTTCCCGCAGGGCGCGGGCACGATCCTCATCCCCTTCGATAAACCCCTCAAGGACAGCTACTTTTTTGGGTACGGGGGGAGTGACCTGGAGCGTTTCGGGGGTATCCATGGAGGCTTCATGGGAATCCACGGGATTGATGAGGTAGGTTTTTACGGCGTCAATTTCTTCAGTGGAAAGGGGGCCCTTCAGGACAATTACTTCCGCACACCGTACGGGGGACAGCTCACCATGGGTCATAATCTGTATGGCCTGTGCGGCAGAGTCGGCCCGCTGATCAAACTGACCGGGGAGATACTCAATGGCAAAGGCGTGCTCGTCATCATCCAGAGATAAGGTGTCTGCGGTGGTATCCACGGGGGGTTCCGAAAGGATAACCGGGGTAATCATGGTGAAATCAGTTTCACTCAAACCTTCCACATCGTAGCGGATAAGGATGCGGAGGTCTCTGAGGTGTGATATATTGAGATGGTCGCGCAGGTCGTCCTTCATGCGCCGGGCGGCAATATTAAAGCCCGGTTTCTTTTCTACAAAGAGTCTTCTTACCACGAATGCTCCATATTTCAAAGGTTGGTGTTACTGTTTTTGTCGTGCTTCACGCAGTGCGTCTTCAAAGAAGGGGAGGGCTCCGTCTATTTTTTCGTCATCCACACAGTAGGAGAGGCGAAAATAGCCCGGTTTCCCAAAGGCCGATCCGGGTACGGTCAGAACCCGTTTTGCCGTGAGAAGATCCACAAAGGCCTGTTCATCCATCCCGGCGGGAACAGCGGGAAACATATAGAAGGCTCCCCCCGGATAGGGGAGTTCATAGCCCATATGGCGCAGGGCTGTATAGAGTCGGTCCCGTTTGCCCTTATACCAGGAAAGGTCAATGGTGACATCCTGAATCTGTGCCACCACACGCTGCATCAGGGCCGGTGCATTGACAAAGCCCAGGGTGCGGTTGGTGAAGGCACAGGCCTGATAGATCAGGGCGGGCTCCTGTGTACGGGGAGATATGGCAATATAGCCGATACGCTCTCCCGGCAGCCCCAGATCCTTTGAGTGACTTGTTACCATGAAGGTGTGTTCGTAGGCTGCAAAGGCACTGCTGCAGTGGGGTACATCGTAGACAAGCTTACGATAGGGCGCATCGTCAATAAGATAGAGGGGCTTTTTCCTCCCGGCGGAATGACGGGCCAGAATTTCCCCCAACCTGTTGAGCTCGTCCTGGGTGTAGACCACGCCCGTGGGATTGTTGGGATTATTGATAATCACCGCACCGGTTTTTTCGGTGATGGCATGGTCAATTTTTTCCAGGGGAAGGTGGAAATCACGGTCACATTCCACCGTGCGCAGGTTGATACCGTGATTGTCACAGTAAAAACCGTACTCCACAAAATAGGGCGCCACCGTGAGCACCTCTTCCCCGGGGTTTACCACCGCCTTTAACAGAGTATTTAAGCCGCCGCCGGCGCCCACGGTCATGATGATTGATTCGTCATGAAAGGGGAGGTTGTACTCTTTTTCCAGCTGTACTGCCACGGCACGTCTTGTTTCTTCATAGCCCGTGTTTGCCATGTATTTATGCCGTCCGTGGGTGGTGTCCTGTGCGTGTCGGGCAAGGGCCCGGGAAAACTCCTGCGGTGGTTCCAGGTCGGGATTTCCGATGGAAAAATCGTATACGGGACGCCCCGATCCGTCCGCCTTGAGGCGAGCCCCCTCTTCAAAGAGCTTGCGGATCATGGAGCCTTTTTGCATATACGCGGCGATTTTCTCTGATATAGCCATGGTTCTCCTCTCACGGAACGGGACAGCCCTCTGCCCCGGTTAAGCTTTTTGTGACGTAATTCCCACGGAATACTCTTCCACGGTGCAGGTTTCACGGGCTTCACGGGCATCATCGAAGGTGAGTTTTTCCGTGAGGGTTTCACTTTGAATTATTTCCATGAAGTCACCCATGGCATCACGTAGAGGTGCGGGGCAGGAAAGGGTGAGAGTAATTCTGTCAGACACCTCATACCCGCTCTCTTTTCGATGATTTTGAATGCGGTTTATCAGTTCCCGCACCAGCCCCTCCCTGGCGAGACTCTCCGTAATTTCTGTATTCAAGGCAAGGGTTACTTCACCATCGGTTTCCACCTCAACCCCTTCTTTTTTGTTTCGAACAAGGAGTATATCTTCAAAGGTTATATCCCTGCCTAAAACAGAGCGGGTTGCTCCCGCTTCAAGGTCGGTAATATCCTCCGGGGTGAAGGCGGTAATTTCCGGGCCAACCTTCTTCATTTCCTTACCAAAAATGGGGCCGAGCTTTTTAAAATTTGGTTTTGCTGAAATATGAAGAACCGACTCTTCACGCTCTTCCAGCCGCACATCTTTCACATTCAGCTCGTCCATAATAAGATGCTTCATATCTGCAACAAGGTGGCGTTTATGGGCATCGCGAATGATAACAGTAATATCAGACAGGGGCTGACGATTTTTTATACCGTAGCGACTGCGCAAGAGACGACCAATTCCCACGGCATTACGAACCAAGGCCATTTGAGTGATAATGTCTTCGTCAACCTGTTTTTCTTGCGTACGGGGGAAGTCACAGAGGTGCACCGATTCTGGCGCATCGGGGGTTGTGCCGCAGACAAGATTCTCATAGACGGCATCGGTGAGGAAGGGGAGAAAGGGGGCCATGACCTTGGAAAACTCCACCAAAACATGATAGAGGGTTTGGTATGCATTCTCCTTATCTCCATCATTTTGTGATTTCCAGAAACGCCGACGTGATCGACGAATGTACCAGTTGGTAAGATTATCAATAAAATCAACCATGAGAGGCACAACCTTATAGAGATTGTACTCCTCCATTTCGCGGTTTACATCGCGGATGACATAGGCCAGAAGGGAGATAACCCATCGGTCAAGCTCGTTGTCGCTGGCGGGAGCTTCGGTTGATGTTGGTTTCCAGGAATCGATGTTGGCATAGGTAACAAAAAAGGAGTAGGCATTCCAAAAGGGAATAAGGATGGAACGGGCCATCTCCCGGACACCCTCTTCGGAAAAACGCAGGTTTTCCGCCTTTACCGCCGGAGAGTTTATGAGAAACAGGCGGATGGCATCGGCACCAACCTTATCCATAATCTCCTGGGGTGGCGCGTAATTTTTTAGTCGTTTTGACATTTTGTTGCCGTCTTCGGCGAGAATAATGCCGTTGACGATTACATTTTGAAAGGCTTCGCGGCCAAACAGGGCCGAACTGAGCACCGTGAGCGTGTAGAACCACCCCCGAGTCTGGTCAATTCCCTCGGCAATAAAATTTGCGGGGAAGTTTTTCTCGAAGTACTCCTTGTTTTCAAAGGGATAGTGGTTTTGCGCATAGGGCATGGAGCCCGACTCAAACCAGCAGTCCAGCACCTCGGGAGTCCGTTCCATGGCATTTTCACACTCAGGGCAGGAGAGTGTCAAGGCGTTGACTATATGGGAGTGAAGATCGTTTTCAGATATCTCCGTAGAGCCCACCGCCTCTGCCCATGCGGGGTCAATATTGAATTTTTCAAGCTGGGATTGTGCCTTGTCCCGAAGGGCTTTTTTTATACGGCTCACGACCTCTTTATGTGCTGTTTTACCTGCCTCTTCATTGCCCTTTCCGGCACGGACGTGAAGATCTTTCAGGGAGCCCACACACTCTATATGTCCGCATTCACAGCGCCAGAGTGGTATGGGGGTTCCCCAGTAGCGGTTTCGTGCGATATTCCAGTCGGGTGCACCCTCGATGCCTTTTCCAAAGCGGCCTTTCTGTAAATGACCCGGCACCCAGTGGATACGGGAGTTATTCTCGTGCATATTGGGTTTGAGGGGTTCTATCTGCATAAACCAGGTGTTGATTGCCTTATAGATAAGGGGAGTATCACAGCGATAGCAAAAGGGGTAGCGGTGGGTAATGGTTTGTTTATGTACCAAGCGGCCCGTTTCTTTGATGTCCGCCACAATCTGCACATTGGCATCATGAACAAATTGTCCCGCATAGTCGCATACTTCTTCGGTATATCGTCCCTCTTCGTCCACGGGACAGACAATGGGAAGGCCGAGTTCTTTTCCCACAAGGAAGTCATCTTCCCCGAAGGCGGGGGCGATATGAACAATGCCTGTGCCGTCTTCGGTGGAGACAAAGTCGGCGGTGTGTACCTGGAAAAATTTCTCCGACCGTTCAGCAAAATAGGGAAACATGGGGGTATAGGAGAGACCGGTGAGATCACGTCCCGTATATGTTTCCACCACCGTATAGTCCGATTCATTTTTGTAATAGGCTGAAAGACGTGCTTCGGCAAGGATAAAAAACTCATCTCCGTCCTGTACCTTTACGTAGGGGATATCCGGTCCCACGGCAAGGGCGACGTTTGAGGGGAGTGTCCAGGGGGTGGTGGTCCATACGAGGATGGAGGTATTTTCCTGTCCTTTTACGGGCATTTTTACCGTAATAGAGATATCTTTTTTATCCTGATAGCCCTCGTTTACTTCAAAATTTGAAAGGGGGGTTGTACAGCGGGGGCAATAGGGCTGTACACGAAAGCCTTCGTAGATAAGTCCCTTTCCCCAAATCTCCTTAAAGACCCACCAGATGGATTCCATATAGGGGGCGTCCATGGTGCGGTACTGGTTGTCAAAATCGACCCATCGCCCCATGCGTTCTACCACTTCCTGCCATTGTGAGGTGTAGCGCAGGACTATGGAGCGACACGCCTCGTTGAAGAGGTGGAGTCCCATATCATCAATCTCTTTTTTTCCTGATACCTGAAACTCCTTTTCCATCTCATTCTCAACGGGAAGCCCGTGGGTATCCCACCCGAAGCGGCGGTCTACATGGTGTCCCCGCATGGTCCAGTAGCGGGGGACGATATCCTTGATGGTTCCCGCAAGAAGATGCCCGTAATGGGGAAGTCCTGTTGCAAAGGGAGGTCCGTCATAAAACACAAAGTCTTCTGTTTCGTTTTGTCTGGTCTTTTCCAGAGACTTTTGGAAGGTTTTATTCTTTTTCCATGTGGCAAGGATTTTTTCCTCAACCCGGGGAAAGTTTACCTTTGTGTCAACCGCTTTGAAGTAGCCTTGTGCCATAGCAATTCCAACACCTTTAGTATAAATTTATTTCGTTTCTGTTCTGTTTGTTTTGCCCGTTTTTGTGCTGCTCGGGGAAGAGCGGGAGCAGCGCTGTCGCAGGCTGAATCTGTCACGAGTGAAATACCGCCCACACGCATGCCACAGTGGGCTGCTGCAATGGCTTCCATGACCGTGCTCATTCCAACCGTGTGCGCCCCCCACATACGATACATGGCGTTTTCTGCCGGGGTTGGTGTTTCCGGTCCAGAAATGCCGGCATACACACCGCAGTGTGTGGGAAGGGAGAGCTCCCGTCCTGCCTGGATCAGTATCTCTGTAACACCTCCAGAATATACTTCATGGAGCGAAGGATAACGAGGGCCGATTTTATAATTATCTGTGCCGCGAAGGGGGGAACATCCCGTGAGGTTAATATGGTCTTCTATGAAAAAGAGCGCCCCTGGTGGCACCGTGGGACAGCATGCTCCTGATGCATTGGTAAGAAGCAGGGTTTCTATGCCCAGGCTTTGGGCGATATAGACGGGAGTAACCACCTGTTGCGGGGTATAGCACTCATAGAGATGGGAGCGTCCCTCAAAAATAAGGATATGTTTGCTGCCCTTCTGTGCCACATGCATATTTCCCCGATGGTGCGAGGTTGTGCAGTGTGGCATGGGCTCTATGTCGTGGTAGGGAATTGTGGTGACAACCTTGATGTGGTGTACGAGGTTGTTCCAGCCCGAACCAAGAATAAGAGCCTCTCTAAGATTATAGGATCTGAGGGTGGTATGGAGCGGGGGCGATAGAATCATGAATCTATAGGGAGGCCTTATTCGTCATCGTGAGAGGCGTCGTCATCGTCAAGATGTCCTCCCATTACATCGAGATACGAGAGTTGGTCACGCAGCATTGCGCGAAATCGGGCGAGGAAACTCTCTTTCTGTGCCTGTAGAGAGCGTATCTCTCCGGTTAACTCATGAATTCGTGAACGGGTTTCGTCTTCATAGCGGTCGGCCCGTACCTGCGCGTCCTTGAGAATGAGCTCCGCTTCTTTTTGGGCATTGGCCCGTGCATCGTCGGTGGCTCGTTGTGCCGTCATAAGGGTCTCATTCATGGTGTGCTCAATTTTTTTATAATGCCCCACCTGTCCCGTGAGCTCTTTAATTTTGGTCGCCATGGCATTGTTTTTTGCAGAAAGGTCGGCCACTTCGTCGGCAATCTGCTGAAGAAAGCTCATGACATGATCTTCATCAAGACCATTGAACAGCTGTTTCCGAAATTTGTAATTCCTAATTTCAATAGGGGTTATTTCCATGGAGCCTCACAGAGATGACGTTCTCAAAGGGTTAGTGCCAGACGTTTCACAATATCTATGAATATAAATAAAATAATTGGTGAAAAATCAATGCCCATTGAGTTTTGCGGTAAAAAAGATCGTATCGGCGCAAGAAGGGGATCTACCACAGAGCACACCCAGCGGGTAAATTCATTTGCCGATTCATACTGCAACCACGAGAGGATAATCCGAATAAGCAAGAGAAGCTCTGCTGCATTAAAAAGCAGGACAAGAACCCACATTTACTCCTCCCGTGATCCAACAATGCGTGAGCCAATTCGCACCATGGTGGCTCCTTCGGCAATGGCGAGGGGGAAATCGCCACTCATGCCCATGGAGAGTTCTACGCGTTTTTCGTGGCAGAGGTCCTGGATTGATTCGCCGAGGGCCCGCAGGGTTGCAAAGGCCGCACGGGTTTGCTGTTCTGTTCCCCCCAGGGGGCCCATGGTCATAAGTCCCCGCAGGGAAAGATGGGGCTTTTGGGCAATTAATTCGCACAGGTGACGTGCTTCTTCAGGACGGCAGCCCGACTTTTGCGCTTCACCGGAGGTGTTCACCTGCAGACAGATATTGATTGTCTTAGAAAGCTCCCCGGCAGCATCGTTCAGCTTGGTGATAATCTTAGGTCGATCCACCGAATGAGCCCAATCGATATAGGGAGCAACCTTGTTCACCTTATTACTCTGCAGTTGTCCGATAAGGTGCATGGTAAAGTTTCCCTGTAACTGGGGGACTTTCTCCATGATTTCCTGTGGACGGTTTTCGCCGATATGTACATTGCCGCGAGAGATTACCGCCTGTGCCAAGGCACAGGGTTTTCTCTTGGTCACCACAATGCAGGTGATCTCTGAGGGATCACGTCCTGCGTCGGTACAGGCGCGGTTAATTTCTTCATGCACCTGTGCTACGGTTGTGTCAAGATATGAATATTCCATGGTATCTCCGTACTGGTTTTAGTTAAATCCCATGGCTTTGCGAAGCTGGGATATTTTTGCCGCTGCTTTTTCTCGCGCCTTTTCCGCTCCTTTTTGGAGAATCGCATCAATTTGTGCAGTATCTCCCATGAGTTCGTTGTAGATGGCTCGTTTTGGCCCAATAATCTCTTCAAGAACCTCGTAGAGGGCGGTTTTGGCTTCTCCCCACCCCATGCCACCCGCGCGGTACCGTGCGGCCAGATCTTCCTGCTGTTGCTGCGTAGCAAAGAGAGAATAGAGCGCAAAAACGCTACACTGTTGCGGGTCTTTTACTTCGTGAATTTCCTGAGAGTTTGTTTGTATTTTCATGATTTTTTTACGAAACTGTTTTTGCGGAATAAACAAGGGGATCGTGTTGTTGTAGCTTTTACTCATTTTACGCCCGTCCTGTCCAATAACCAAGGCGGTATTGGTGTGGGTGATGGCCCGGGGAATCCGGAGGAGCTCATCTTTGTAGTTTGCGTTAATAGTTTGCGCAATATCGGCAGCCATCTCCAAATGCTGCACTTGATCTTTCCCTACGGGCACCACGTGGGCATCAAAGAGAAGAATATCTGCTGCCATGAGAATGGGGTATGTGTAGAGCCCCATATTAACGCCGAAGTCGTGATCTTTGCCCGCTGCAACGTTTGCCTGCACCAGTGCCTTATAGGCATGGGCGCGATTCATCAGCCCCTTGGCAGTAAAGGCCATGAGCATGGTGGTAAGCTCGAAGGTTTCTGGCACGTCTGACTGACGATAAAACAGGACCTTTTCAGGATCAAGGCCACAGGCAATCCACGTGGCGGCTACTTCATAGGTCATTTGTCGCAGTTCATGGGCATCGCGCACGCTGTTGAGCGCATGGTAATCGGCGATAAAGTAGTGCGCATGATACTCCTGAGCAAGTTCAAGGGCAGGGGCTATGGCCCCCATGTAATTTCCAAGATGGGGCATACCCGTGGGCTTTATTCCCGTGAGTGAAATTTTTCGGTCCATCTCTGCTCCTTTTGTATTTTTGCAAAAAATAGTTTTTGCCCCTAAACAGGGGGAGAGCAATAACGTATATTTGGACAGGTAGTTCTTGCTGAGGTAGATATGACAGAAACGGTGTATAGAGACATTCAGGAGCGAACCCGTCGAGGAGAAAAACTTCTCTGGGTGCTGCTTGATCCAGATGATGCAACCCCTCGTGAGGCGGGGGAGCGCGCGCGTACGGCAGAGGATCACGGAGCCCATGCCATTCTTGTGGGCGGGTCTCTCATGTCCAGTGTTCATTTTGATGAATTTGTTTTGTCCGTACGGGATGCCGTGAATATTCCCGTGTTGCTCTTTCCCGGAGATGCCACACAGATTTCTGCCCATGCTCATGGGGTGTTGTTCCTTACGCTTCTTTCGGGCCGAAACCCCAATTTTTTAATTGGGGAGCAGCTCAAGGGAGCTCCGCGCATTCGCCAAGCCGGTATAGAGCCCATGGCCACAGCCTACCTTCTTGTTGAGTCGGGAAATACCACCTCCGTGGAGTTTATGAGTAACACAAAGCCCTTGCCACGGGACAAGCCGGATATTGCAGCCATGCATGCCCTTGCCGCTGAGTATATGGGACAGAAACTACTCTACCTTGAAGCGGGCAGTGGCGCTCATTCCTCAGTACCGCCGGCGCTCATTACGGCTGTTCGTCATAGTACCTCTCTGCCACTCATTGTCGGTGGCGGCTTGCGTAGTGTGGCCCATGTGCAGGAGAAGCTTGCGGCCGGTGCCGATATTATTGTTACGGGCACTGTTGTTTCCGAAGCAGGGGGCACACAGACCCTTGCAGATTTTGCGCGGGTGGTGCGTGAGGCATGGCGCAGGTGATCTTTTTCTGTACCTACTAAAAAAATCAGGCAACTGCGTAGCACGTAGTATATATTTTACGGAGGGAGTGGGTAGTATAGCATACTACTGAAAATCACAATACAAGAACTGGATGGGACATGAAACATAAGTATTCACACGGTTTTACCTTGGTAGAAGTGTTAGTGGTGGTGGCCATAATCGGAATTTTGGCGACCACTGTTACCTTTGCCGTGGGGCCTTTAGTAGAGCGTCGTCGAGCGGAGGCGCAGGTTGTTTCCCTCTTTTCACAGTTGCGAAATGTGCGGGCAAAGGCCATCGCTCTCAACCGGCGGCTGTACGTTGAGCTACAGAGTAGTCCCGATGATATTCGTCTTGTCGATGAAAATGACACGGTCTATCCCTCGGTGTTTACAGACCCCCTTGATCTGTTTCAATATGGAGATCTTCCTGCGGGGCTTGCCGGGTTTGATGGGTCAGAGCCTATTCAGGGAGATTGGGCTAATCATGACAGAATTACCTTTCACCACGACGGCATTGGAACAATTACCTCCGGGGTGGTGTATCTACAAAATATTCAACGCCCTGATGAAGGGTTTGCCCTGGTTCGAACGTCAGAACGAAATACCTTATCACTCTATTTTTGGGACGGAGCACAATGGCTGAAGCGGGAGTAAATAAACACGGTTTTTCCGTGGCGGAAGTAATGATTGCCATGGTAGTTCTTGGTATTGCCATCACCATTACCACCTCTACCATTCTTCATATTGCCCAGCAGGGTGATGACACAAAGGTAAGTAACTACGGCTACATGCTTACCAAGGAAAAATTAATGGAGTATACGCGCGATGGAGCCCCCTCGCGGAGCGTGGGCACCTACGAAGATACGCAGGAACGTGAGGGGATACGTTATACACGTGAGGCTGAGGTGACCACGGAGCAAACGGTTATTGTCACTACGACATGGGCTGTGAACGGCAGAAAAGATTCCGTGGTACTGCGCGGCCGACTCCGTGGATCTCCCTGTCCCGACATAGGGAACAACTCTCCCCCAGAAAGTCTTACCGTATACCACGGTGTAGCGGGAGACTCCCATTTTACTCTTGAGGACGGTGAGAGTGCGGATGATTCGGTACGGTTTTTTGTTGCTGAAGGAGACTCTCTCTCCCAAAACACACGCCTTGCCACTTTGGTGGGGCATGATCCTGATATTGAAGAGGGAGATCGCCTCTCCTTTCATCTGGATGATACAGAGGGGGACAATGCCTTTTTTCGCATTACACGTGATGAACTGTATCCGGCCCAGCCCCTTGATACCGGGGAGTACACCCTCTTCATAGAGGTGCGAGATTGTTTTGATGAAACTCTTACAGCGGAAATGACTATACTGGTGGAACAGGAGTTTTCCTTCTCCATTACTGTCCCGGATGTGTCCATTCACGAGCACTACCCCGATACATCCCCGTACTATGATACGTTTGCCTATGCTGACCCAGATTCTCGCGAGGTGGTGCAGGCAGAACTCACGGGGGGGAGTATTGCATTTTCAGATCTTGATACAATAGAGCTCATCGAGGACGGCGGTGGTATATTCGCTATTACCGATGAGGGATTGGTGTATATTCAAGAGGGGCGAGAAAAAGATTTGGATTATGATACGGGCACGCAAAATTACACCCTCCGTGTTACAGCAGAGTATGATGAAACAAACACTGCCTCTGCGTTTTTTACGGTCTCGTTAAAAGATGTCAATGAGCCACCCACGGGGGGCACCCTTTCCAATGTTAGGGTGCCGAAAATACCTGTAGGTACTGGATTTACCCCCTCTGTGGGCATACTTCGGGCCGAAGACCCTGATCGAGATGAGAGCCACACCTTTGAGATCACATCGGGAAGCAATGTCGAAATTACAAATGATTCGATCCTCAGGTTTATTGGCTCTGATGATGAATCGCCTGAATCGGTTACCATAGAGGTGACAGATCGTCACAATGTAGATTCCGACACGTTTCTGGGAACTGTTTTTACAGAGACAGTTACAGTTAATCTAAAGCGTAAAGATCATTCATGGTTCCGTAATACAGATAATGTGCCTGTATTTAATGATAACTTTGAATGGGCTTCTGCAGAATTGGGAGATCTTGTTCGTCATGGGGAGCGTATCTATGAGGTGGTGAATACTGATGGGGCCGCATGGGGGCAGATTTCGAGTGCTAATTTTGAAAAGCGATTTGATGTGCCAGAGGAGAGTGAATAATGACACGGAGATATCAAGGGGAAGCATCCTCCTCCTTCCCCACGGGAAATTGTCGTGGCGTAACCTTGGTAGAACTGATTGTATACATGGTGGTAAGTATCTTTGTGATCACCTTTTCTCTGGAACTTATCACATCCCTACTTACCAATATGGAGCAAGAGCGTCGCGTGGTGGATATTCAACACGATGGCTCAGATATTATCAATATGCTTCTGCGGGATGTGGGCTCCATGGGGTTTAAATACTACCTTGGCACGTCCAATGGCACCGATTTTGTCCGCTATCGTATTCCGGGAACATGGACGGGGGCCGATGTCTATGAGACAGCTCCTGACCCACTTCCCGCAGACTCCGCTGCCTCGTTTTTTGTTGAAAAAGCTGTGGGGGGGGATGTCCTCGACTCTCTGACGTTCTTTCGCGGGCTCATGGAAACCTCTCTTGAACCGGCAGACCAACCGGCAGAACGGGTCTCCTATTTTGTCAATGGGGGTAAATTGAAACGGGTTTTGACGTCCTTTGTCGATGGTTCCTATGATGCTGCTCAGGGCGACACCGTGGTGATACATGATAATACCGTGGGGCTGGTATTTACCTTTTCCCCTGACTATGAACGCTGGTATGCAGATCCTTCAGGACAGCGCGATGAGATTCGCTATATGCGCATCAGCCTGCTTATTCGTTCCACACGGGAGGGAAGCGTTCAAACCAACCGAGATTTCATTTTGGCACGGGCCGCTGATCTCGAAGACCTGGATACCGATATGGTGTACAGTGTTGAAAGTGACCGGCATTTGTATCGAAAATATGAAGCAACCGTAGAGGTACCGAGTAATGGAATATTATAATTCAAAGGGAATGTCCCTTGCCTACGCCATAATAGCGGTGGTTGTATTAGGGATAATTGCGGCAACACTCCTCAGTATTTCTCACAGTCATCGTATACAGGAGATTCAGTATACAAACTCTTTGAGCGCGCGAGCTGCAGTTCATGCGGGGCTCAATGATGCCCGTTCCTTTTTTGAAAGCCGCGATATGGAAGATTCCGTGGTGGCGTTGTTAAACCGCTGGGTAGATGGTGACGCAGATGCGGTACGGGATCGGTGGGTATTAGATCGTGACGTTGGAGATAGTCTCTGGATTGTCTCTGGTAATATGGAGTACCGTGTTGAAGTGGTAGGGTTTGATCCAAACACTTACTCCATATCGATTTTTTCTGAGGGCGTGGGTCGTGGTGGCGCTCGTGCATCAGCGCTTGGGGTGTATACCCTCCACGGATTAGAACGGAGAGTCGAGAATGTTACCGTGCCGATTAATGCGTTGCAGATAGATAACGGGAACTACGAGTTCAATGTACAACTAACGATTAATGGGCCAACCTCAGTGCGGCGTGTTATGAGGATGAATAACGGACCGGTACGCTTTAACGGTCCCTTTCGGTTTGATGCAGACCATGATGGAGAGCTGGAAACAAGTAGCATTGGTGTCACCACCCGATTTGATGGTTCGGCCTATTTTGCCGGTCCACTACATTATGATGGTGGAGAATATCGTTTCATGGATAACGTCGGCTTTGCCCAGGATTTTCGTTATGGATCCTCAGGGTTTACTATGGAAGGGGGGAACATCTTTTTTAATGGTGCCGTAGATAAGGATGGGGGAGGAACGGATGATCTTGGCGGAGCAGATCTTCATTACTCAGAGTCTGCCAGTGTGACAACCGCGAATGGAGAAGTGACTCCCTTGGAAAATCAGTTTACCAATAAGGGCAATGTCCATACTGATTATGGAGATGATATTGATACTCTGCCCAATCATGTGGGTGTTCATGAAAAGCTCGGCTTGGTACATTTTAACTATAATCTCCCCTTACAGCATGGAGATATATGGCGCCCCACGGGGCCTATTACGGCAGAAGAGTTAAACACGGAGTTTGCACAACGAGAGCTCTGGGAAGATGAATTTCTTGTGGTTCATTTTGATAATATCAGCTCTGGCGGCATGCTTATTCAATCACATGGGGTGGAGTTTGACGGAAAAGCGATTATTATTATTAATGGAGCAGCTTGGCAGGGGATACGTCTCAATACCACCTCCACGGCAAATGTGGCAATTTATGCAGAAGACTACGATGGGTCCTCCTATGCTTTCCATGAGCCGGAGTATATGCGCGGGTTTATTTATTTTAACTCCGTAAGTGATGACAATCAACAAACCTTTCGGGCTCGTCATCCATTGTCTCATTATGACGGGGCTATTTATGCGGGGAAAGATGCGGGGACGAAGTTTGATGGAGGATGGAATGCTCATCAAATGGTGACCTTTAACCCCGACGTGATCAACGAGCTTGCAGCGGTGGGGCTTTTTAGCGACCCCGATGATTATGAAGAGAATGTTATTGTGGTTTCTCCCAACGGCATCTCTTCATCGCTTCTGAGCCGTTCGTTCTAAGTACGGCTGTGTTGCCTCGTCCTTTGGGGAAAGGCTTTTTTTACCCCCATATTTTTCTCTCTTCCCTGTTTCTCAGAGAGTACTCCTATACAAAAGCCCCCTCTTTTAGAATGAGGGGGCTTTCAGTATCCTCTTTTTGTGCTTTTATGTAAAACTTCTTCATAAAAAGAAGAGATACAAGGTTGACCTTTTTTACTAAAAATGCAAAATTAAGTGGTAAAATTGTTTTTTTCCGTTATACTTATAAGAGGAAGCCTTATAGAGCGGGGAACAATGGATGTTTCATCCAAACGCGGGTTTACCCTTGTAGAAGTGTTAGTTGTTGTTGCAATTATTGGTATTTTAGCAACAACAGTTACCTTTTCCATTGGAAACCTTGTTGCCCGGAGACGTTTTGAACGGGATATTTTTGCAGTACGATCTCAGTTGAGATCTTTGCGGGCTCGGGCCATTGCGGATGATACGCCATACATTGTCGATTTTTCCGGTGGAAACATACAGGTGCACGCCTTTGATGGGCCTTCAGCGGTGATACCGGCAATGCCCTCTCAGCATCTCCGTGATGTAACCGATGAAGTTCTTCCGGATGGGTTGCGCACTTTGTCTGTTGGCCCCTTTCCCGCAGAGGCTGCATCGCAATTGGGAACGAAGCTGGGTATATCCCTCTCAACAGAGGCGGTTCAGGGAGACTGGGAGAGTCCTTCGGGCGCCTCCGGAAGTAACCGTCTTATTTTCTTCAATGACGAAATAGGCTCAATGAATCACGGACTCATATACATTCCAAATACGGAGCTTCCCCAGGAAGGGGCAGCCATAGTTAAAACAGAAGCAGGTACTACCCTGCATGTCTTTAAATGGAATGGTGGGTCATGGGTACAACGAGAGTAAAAAATTCGGGGTTTTCCGTAGCAGAAGTCATGATTGCCATGGTGGTGCTTGGCATTGGCATAACAGTTGCCACCTCGACAATGATGTTTTTATCAGACAGAAGTGGTGATACGCAAGAGAGTAATGTTGCGTATGAATTGACACGGCAGAAGTTGGTTTCTCTTACGGGAGGGTCTTCTGTTGTTGAGCGAGACGGCAGTGATTCGCCTCAGAGGGACGGAGTGACCTATGATCGTTCCTGGGAGGTAGATGATTCTGGCCATCCCGCTGTAGTCACTGTGACAACGGCATGGCAAACCCGTGCAGGACGTTCTGATTCAGTACGACTTACGGGATATATTCGCGGAGATGTCTGTCCTGATATAGAAAATAATGATGCCCCGGATAGTCTTGAAATACGTAATGAAGAGGGAGAGGTGGTTGATCATGATCAGCTTCCCCTTGTTATTACCATACCGGAGGGCGGCACCAGCGGGATAGATCGGTTTGTGGCTGAACTCATTGGTCATGACCCCGACAGTGCTGAGGGTGATTTTGCCCAGCCATCTCTGGAAGCGGGGGAGGCGGATAATGATCATTTTCGTATTGTTGGCAGAAAGTTGCATACGGCTGAGGCACTTTCTCCAGGTTCCTATACCGTAGATGTGCTTCTTACTGACTGTTTTGGAGAAACCCTATCAACATCTATTTCGGTGCATTTGGTGGAGGCGGTACTCCCGCAAATAGAAGACGCTGTGCTCGACACATTATTTGAGCAGGTGAGCGATGATCCCCAGGTGGAGCGTCTTATTCCAAAGGACACCGTACTGCATACAATGGAAGTAAACAATGCATCACGGGCACAAATTTCGTGGTCCATTGTGGGCGGGAATCCTGATTCCATCTTTGGAATTCGCAACGAGCAGCCCCATAAGGGCCGTATATATGTACGTGCCCCGGAAGAAATAAACTATGATGAGGGCGTACAGGAGTACTCCTTACAGATTCAAGGTCTTTTGGGTGATCTTTCCGGCAGTGCCACCGTGACAATACCCATTGGTGATGTTATCCAGACTCCTGAAAGCACTGCTCTGACTAATACCACCATTGAGGCCGGCTCACCCCAGGGGACGGTGGTTGGCGTGTTTGAAACGGAGGACCCCGATATTGATGCCGATCATAGCTATGAGGTGTATAACTGGGATGTGCCTGTGGGTGATCTCTTTGCTGCTGTTGAAGACACCCTAGTAGTGAATGCTTCTGCAGGAGTGCCTGCTGATTTCTCTGGTTCTACCGAAATAAATGTTGAAACGAGAGATCGGGAGGATACTGAAACATCTATCCAAACCACCTTTTTTATAGAAGTAACTCCCGCCCCAGAGAATGGAGAAAATGGCGATGATACCGGGGAAAGTGAAGGGAGTGATCCCTGTGCGGGAGTTGATGAGTGGCCATTAGGCTCCTATTCCATAGGTGATTTGGTTGTAAATAACGGAAAACTGTGGGAGTGTATCAATGCTGGCCAAGGACATAGGGAGCCAAGTGGTCCACACGGTGATCATGGCTGGGAAGAAATTAACGTATGTGCACCATAGGAGACAGCAGCAATGAAAACCACTAATCCACTTGGAAATTCCAGAGGTGTTACCCTTGTAGAGCTTATTGTCTACATGGTGGTAAGCCTCTTTGTTGTTACGTACTCCCTCGATTTTATCACCTCTCTTCTGACAGGAGCAGAACATGAGCGTCGCGTTGTAGATCTTCAGCATTCCGGGACAGATCTCATTAACATTATTTCCCGTGATATGGGTACCATGGGGTTTAAACATTATCTTATCGCAGACACTGTGGATTTCGCAGACACTGTGGATTATCGTGAGGAACACCGACTAGCCCGTATTCCGGGAACCTGGACCGGAAGCTTTGCCTATTCTTCTCCACCAGACCCTATGCCCAATGATTCCGCCGCCTCGTTTCTATTTATTCAAGGCGACGCTTCCCTTATTGATACCCTCACATTTTTCCGTGGTGTTATGGAGACAATCCGCGTACCTGAGCGGGTAGAACAGGTTTCCTATACTCTCAGTGGTGATTCGCTGTATCGCCGAATCACCCCCCTTGATATAGATCTTTCTTCCCCACCAGAGCCGGAATTTTCAGATTGGGATGCAACGCAGGAGACTGTTACGGTTCTTGCGGATAATGTGGTTGCTCTTACGTATGAATTTTCCCCTGATTTTCAAACCTGGACAGATGACCCCGAAGGGGGGCGTCATACAATCCGGTATGTGAGAGTCACTCTGTTGGTTCGTTCTTCTATGCCCGGTGGAGTAGTCACGGAGCGAACCTTTGAATTTCCGGGAGATCGTGAATATACTCCTCCGGCACAGAGTAAAAATGTATACCGTAAATATGAATCGATCATTGAGGTACCGAGCAATGGAATATTATAATCGTCGGGGCATGTCCCTGTCATACACTGTAATTGCAATTGCCCTTGTGGGCATTATATCGGCTACATTACTCAATCTCAGTCACTCTCAGCAGATGGCGCAGATTAGTTTTACTAATTCTCAAAGCGCTCGGTCTGCTGTTCACAGTGGGTTTACCAAGGCCTTAGCCTTTTTTGAAACCGCTGATTCGACGGACCAAGAAGAGGTGGTGACCTTTTTGAATCGATGGGCAAATGATTCTAAAAACAAGGAAGTTTGGCTTATTGGTGATGATGATAGTTATGATTCTCTTGATACGCATACGCGATTTCGTGTGCAGGTTACGGGATTCGACCCACACACTTCAGCTATTTCTCTTTATTCGGAAGGGATTGGCCGAGGTGGTGCGCGGGCGAGCGCCATGGGGGTGTATCGATTGGAGGGGATGGGTGATGAAGAGCGTGAAATACCGAACCAGAATGCAATTTATATGGAGGATGATGTTTCATTAGAATTGCGAGGCCCTGTACAAATCAACGGTGGGACACGATTTAGTTCATCAGTAAATTTTGATGAGCAAACATCCGGTTCAGTTTTCAATGGTTTTTTTCAAACGCAGGCTTCTGATGGGCAGATGGTGTACAAAGGTCACTTTGAATTTACAGATAATGCTTTATTTTATACACGTCCAAGACTTGAATTACGTTCACATCCATCAATTCAGCCTTCATCATTTACCTTTAGAGGCAAGGGTGGCTTTCCTGAAGGCGCTGTTAGTGCGGGCGCTGATGCACCATTTGTTTTTGCAGAAGACACGTCAAGTTCATTTTGGTTGGAGAATCCCCAAATTGATTGGGGTGATGGGAATTATAACTTCAATAATAGAAGTATCTATTATGCTGAAGGGGCCTTTCCAAATGAAAGTTGGATTGATGGGGATAATAATACCATTCACGGACCAAGTATGACTGTGGAATATATTGAAGATTCTCTGTCTCTTCCGCCGGAATGCCCGTATTCTATTAATCTTGATGTTATACCGGATGATAAAATTATTGACTTAAGCAGTACTGATGCAGATGCCACTTATTTTGAAAATCTTGCAACTTCAAACGCAACATGGAATGGGTTTACGGTTATTCGCATATCAGATGCCACTGTAAATGTGTACGATACTGGTTCCTTAATTACCAGTAGGTTTATTGTTATTGTGGAAAATAATGGTACATTACAGCCAACCTCAACAGGCTCTATGTTTTCGGTTGAACCTAATGGTCATTTCACTATTATAAATAATGGAGGAGCTGTTAGTAATATTGGGGGGTGGGATTACTTTCGTGGTTTGTTTTACAGGATGTCAGGAACATTTCATGTGGGAGGATCTGAAAATACTGTAGATAATTTCCAAGGTGCAATCTATGTTCAATATGATGAAGAAGGGGGTGCTATTCAGTGGTATCCAAGCTTTCCTTCAGCAAATGCGACGATCACTTTTGATGCTGTAGTGCTGAATGAATTGGACGTAAAAGGAGATGGTAATGGAGATAGGCGGTTTCTTTGTTTTTCCTGTGAAGAAGAAGAGGAAGAAATTGAAGTTGTAATTGTTGAAGACAGATTACGCGGGGTATTGCTCAGCCGGAGTTTTTAGTGTTCAAGTTTGTCCCATTGCATAAAAAGAGCTGCCGTAGAGGCAGCTCTTTTTGTTTGGCTTTGAAACGCCCTTGCTACTAACGCAGCATATAGCGAGCTGTGGCATCAAGCCCTTCACCGGTAATCCGTACAACCACAACATTGGATGAGAGTCTCTGGTCAAAAGAGATCTCAGAAACACCAGCAGAGAGCTGTTGTTGCGTGGTGGAAATCCGTCTACCATCAGCGGTATAAATACCGATGGTATAGGAGCCGCTTCGTGGAGTAGAGAGGCTCAGACCGTGGCGATGCACATTACCTATGGCAAGTGATGCGGGTTGCGTGGCACGCTCTTCAATAAGAGATGTTTCGGAATATCCAAAGAGTTTTACCGAATACAACTGTATTTCAACACTGCCTTCTTCAGCTGTTCCAAAGGATACTCCGGAAAAATCAGCAAGATCGAAATCTTCTGGCCCCCACACGTGAGAGAATTCATCCTCTGTTGCTGCAACCCGAAGAGTTTTTTCTTCTCCAGCCTCCAGGGATACATTGTAGCCATAGGTACCTGTTCCAAGGCCGAGGGTGATGTTCTTTGTGGCACTGTATACCACTTCAATATGGGTAATGCCTTCAAGATCTCCATCAATATACCCAGCGCCAGAGGCCCAGGCCCATTCATTCTCATCGCCATCGCTTTCACCTTGCGTCAGAATCATGGATACAATACCGTCTTCTTCTTCTACCACGGCATCAGAACCTGTATCATAGCCATCGAAATCACCTTCCCATGAAGCCATACCAATCAATTCTGTATATTCTGCTGGCTCTACTACTTCAATGGTAAATTCCTTTTCTAAGGAAAGACCACCTTGGTCTGTCGCTTTGAGAATAAGAGTATAGGTTCCTACGGCTAGATCTTCCTCTGCGTAGAGAGAACGATTATCAATAGAAAAGGGGCCGGAAACAACTTCTATGGTATGTACATCACCGGGTTGATCAATAACGGTGACTGTTCCAACACTCTTTTGTCCTTCCTCTATGACGGTATTGCTCAGTCTGATATCTGTGGGAGCTTCATTGTCTTCTTCCTCAATAGACCAGGCGTAATCGTCAGGGTTGAACTCATCAGCAGAAACGGGGTCATTCATGTAGGCAAAAACCTGCGCACCATTTACAAACCAGACATTTTCCTTTGTGAGGGCGTAGTCGATAAATGCTTCAATAATAGCGCGTCTATCTTCACTGTCCTGAACATTGGGAAATCCTTCTGCATCATAATCATCCACGTAGTATTGTGAGTGCATACCGAACGCCATGGGAGCTCGGGTACCGTTCAGCTTTTCATCGAGGGTATGTTTTAAGGCGTTTATTGATTGTTCTTTATTAAACAACACACCGCCTTCTGGTTCTGCCCACATATTCCAGTCAAGCCCAGTTACTTGTCCAGTGGTGTTCCACCCGGCAAGCTCTTCCAGGTACTCCCAGTCATCAGGGTGTGCTTCAAGGGAGTAGGCCGGTAGTTGCCACAGTCCGGGGTGGCTGCGTACGGGGGTATCGTGTTCCGTGATCCACCAAGAGTTTTCAGATCCCTCAATAATTCCGTCGGCCATATCATATGGCCAAACATGCTTTGCAGGACCTCCCTGCGATTCTGTCACTGAACAGTCATACTCAAACCCCAATTCACGAACCACTGAAAAAACGGAATCGGAAAACGCGAGGTATGGAGTACGGAAACCGCGCATGTGTTCACGAGGAACACCAGCTAATTGTAGTAACTCAAGATTTTTTTCTATATCTTCACGAATCTCTTCTTTTGAAAAACGAATTTGATCTTCATTATCGCCGATGATGTTCCAATCTTCATCGCGTTCCCACGCAGATCCAGATACATAGTGGGGGTGGCCATAGCCGTGACATGATACTTCATGGCCATTTTGGTATGCTCGCGCATGGGCGTCAACAAGCTCTTGATTGTGAATCTCACCGTCTCTGTCTACCCACCCTCCGGCGGTACCGGTGTTTGAATAGAATGACATGCGCAGGGGTGTACCGTCAGCATGTTCCTTTGATGCAAGATATTCTACAATCCAGTCCATTCCTTCTGCGCTGGTATTATCATCTGATCCCAGAATAATAAATTGCGGTGGATTGTCAATGGGAGCACCGGAAGCTGCGACAGTTCCGGCAGATACAAGGGCAAAGAGCAGTATGCCCAGAGAAATACACACTTTCATAAAAACCTCCAACGTTACCTATAAAAGGGTAGCTCTGTGAATATACTCTGATGTTCACAAAAAAGGTTTAGATTATATGCAAAAAAGGTTGATAAATTTCTGCGTGCTCTATAATAGGACATGTTTAAAAAAAAAGCTTCCCTCACAGGGAGGGAAGCTTGATAAAATGTCAAAAGTATGACGTCTTATCGAAGAATATGACGGGACACAGCATTCTTGTTCTGACCGTGTACACGTACCACAAACATTCCTGTGGAAAGTCGATTTGTAAAGTTCATACTATTTACACCGGCAGATAGATTTTGTGATACTTCTTGTATCAGTCGTCCATCAGCAGCATAGAGTGAAACAGTATAGGTTCCGCTTTCAGGAACTGTAAGGTTCAGACCTTGACGAGTTACTTCGTCAATTGACAGACTCTGACGGGTCGAAACATCTTCAGTCACAAGAGGTGTTCCATCATCGGGTGTTCCTGGATCACCTTCGTAGATAAACTGAAGCTGTTCTACCGTAATGGTACCGGTCACTTCTTCTGTATAATCATCGTTGTCAAGGGCAATAGCAGGATATGCTACCGCTGCAGGATCTAGGTCAAAGCGGTCATCAGAGGAGATCCATGAAGGTTGTCGGGAATCAAGAATTCCAACTTCAATGGTTGTTTCCACTTCAGATTTTGGTAGAGAAATTCTGTGAGCTGTACCGGCATCTCCGGTTTCCGGCATGGGGAGCTGTATTTCAAAATCAGCATCTGATGAGTAGGTAACAGAGATACGACGGACATTTTCCAAGGTAAAGTCTTCTGTAACCCACATTCCTGCACTGGCCCATGCTCCTTCACCTTCAGGACGGGTAATGGTTATGATGTTGTCATCTTCAACAATAACCGCATCACTGTCTTTTTCCATATTACTATAGAAAGAAACAACATCGATTGGAGATGTGTCACCGTTGTCATCACCATGGTCGTCGTCACTATCGTCGCCGTCGTCATCACCATGGTCATCGTCGTCGAAATCTACGCCAATGACTTTTACTGAAGTAAGCGTGATTTCAACAGGTCCTTCTTCGACTGTTCCAAAGGTAATCCCGGAAATATCTTCCATTATAAGTTCATCATCACCCCATACATAGTCAAGGTCAGAAATGGCGATCGTCTCAGTTTCATTGGTTCCTGCAGAGACTTCTGTAGAAAAACCTTGGGCATCGGTTCCGACACCAACGGTGAAAGAGGCATCAGCTGTATAAGAGATCTCTATATGAGTAACGCCGTCAAAGGTCTCTGCCACAGAGGCCGTTGCGGACGCACTGGGCCAGTCATCGTCATCTTCTGGTTTTTCTCCTTGAGTAAGTTCCAGGATAACATTCATCTCATCGGCGTCATCCACATTCGCTTCAGATCCTGTGCCAAAATCATCAGCCCATGAACTCCATGATGCACGTCCAAGAAGTTCGGTGTAGACATCAAAATCACCGTCGTCATCACCATGATCACCATCATCGTCACCGTGGTCATCATCATCGTCACCGTGGTCATCATCAACTTCCCACGTATAATTATCTGGGTCAAAAGATGAAGCAGAGACGGGGTTTTCCATGAACTGAATTACTTGAGCACCAGTTACAAACCACACGTTATCTTTCGTGAGAGCGTAATCAATAAATGCTTCAATTACTTCACGGCGATCTTGATAATTTTCCATGTGGGGGAAACCACTCGCATCGTAGTCATCAACATAGTATTGCGAGTGCATCCCAATTGTCATTGGTGCTCTCGTTCCCTCCAGGGATTGATCGAGGGTATATTTTAATGCATTGATAGATTGGGTCTTGTTCAGTTTATGACCGCCTTCTGGATTTGCCCACATATTGTAGTCAAGACCAGTGATTTCTCCCTCAGTGTTCCAGCTGGCTTGCTCTTGCAGGTACCCCCAGTCATCGGGATGCGCTTGAAAGGAATACACAGGTAGCTGCCACAGGCCGCGATGACTTCCCACGTGCACATCGTAATTTTGCATATACCAGGGCTCATTCCGTACCCCGTTTTCCATGGTATACGGCCAGTTGTTTCCAGCAGGACCGCCTTGGCTTTCTGTTACTGAGTGATCGTAAACAAAGCCCGCATTATTAATCTCAGTAAAGGCAGGGTCAGTGAATGCGAGATAAGGAACGCGAAATCCCTGCATATGCTCACGGGGAACACCTGCCATCTTTAGTTTCTCGATGTTTTTTTCAATCATTGCTTGGATAGAGTCCCGTGATGCTCTATAGCGATAATCGGGGTTCTCAATCATGCCTTGTTCTTCACTTGACCACACCTCTGGTGCTGTGTTTAAAAAGTACATGTGGTCATGCGTGTGAGAAGAAACCTCATGTCCATCTTGGTAGGCACGAGCATGAATTTGAACAAGGTCACTTTGAGCATCGTCCCACCCTCTCAAGGTATTTGAGTAAAAGGACATGCGCAGGGGGGTGCCGTCGGCATGTGTTTTTGATGCGAGATACTCTACAATCCACTCCATCCCTTCAGTGCTGGTATTATCATCCGACCCTAACACAATAAGTTGTGGTGGATTGTTGACCGGCGCCGATAGGGAATGAGCGCGTCCAAAGGATAGCGATACTGCACAAAGAAGCATCGCGGTGAGTACAGATAGGTATTTCATAAAACCTCCGAAAAAAAACTGTATGTCCCTAATATACGCATTACCCATTCGTTTTGATTTAGATAATACCGAAAAAAGATTGTTGAAACGAACAGAGGAGGGAAATGCGTGGTTTTTGCTCATTATATCAAAGAATAGAGAGGTAATACGAAGGGGTTGTGAAAAAAGAGTAAAACCTAAACACGGTGACTCTATCAAGAGAAAGAAACAAAAAGAAGAGGTGGGAAAATGGTGAGTAATGGTGGAGCTGAGGGGGTTCGAACCCCTGACCTCAACGCTGCCAGCGTCGCGCTCTCCCAACTGAGCTACAGCCCCAAACGTGACACAATATATATGCTCTATTGATAAAATGCAAGATATTGTGGAAATTTTTCTGCCATGGCACGTAAGGCACTACTTCTATGGCTGATCTTTTCTTTGATTTTGTCTCCTAATTCAGCAAAACTCCGTGTGTATCCTGTGGGAATAAAGAGTGGATCATATCCAAATCCTTCCGTGCCGGAGGGGGTTTCTGCGATGGTGCCTTCACAGGAGCCGGAAAAGGTATGAGCCTTATTCTCAGGAGAAAGAAGGGTTATTACCGCACGGTAGCGGGCTGTTCGTTTTTCCGGGGCAACACCACTGAGCTCTGACAATAACTTTGCATTATTTGCCGAATCATTGCATGGCTCGCCTGCGTAGCGCGCAGAGTAAACTCCCGGGGCTCCCTGCAGAGCATTGACTTCCAAACCTGAATCATCAGCTATGATCCACCCCGAATGTTTTGCATACAGCCAGCGTGCTTTTTGCAAACTGTTTTCTTCAAAGGTTGTTCCTGTTTCGGGGATATCTGGGACTGAAGAGTAGAGGTCCCTAAGAGATGAGATCTGCAGTGCAGGGATTCGCGGGGAAAGATAGTCCCGAATTTCTCGCACTTTGTGCTGGTTACCGCTGGCAATAATAAGATTCATTTCAATCCTCGTTTATGGTTAAAAAGGTCACCCTCTAGTTTCAATGATCGTTGAACAGCCGTGACAGTTCTATCAACCATTTTTTTATCGGGGGGATAAAAACTGAGGTCAATAAGAAATTGGGATATACCGCACTCGGTTAATTTTTTAATACGATGGGTGAGAGCTAGGGGCGTCTGGCTGACCAACTGAGTCAAGCCATCATTTTGATGGAGTCCATAGGGCGTCCCGTCGCTGTCTTCTACAACGCTCTGCACAGAAACGGTGGGGCGTACGCGTGAAACAAAAACGGGTATTCGCATAAATACGGGCATAATACCCCGGGATGAACCGGTGCGTTTTAGGTTTAAAATATCATCTTCTGGGGAATACATAAATGCAGAAAAGCCCATGTCATGCAATACTTTTTGGGTGTATCTATTTACGGTCCAGATAGAATAGTCTGCATAGAGCGTATCCTGAGAAAGATCAAAGAAGGATATAAAACCAATATTACCAAGCATCCAGCGAGAAAATCCTGCTTTTTTCAATGAATCAATTCTTTTTTTCCATGCTCCTGTTTCACTTTCAGCAATATACGGAGGAAGAGACAGTATCATCTTTTTCCGTATTCCCGCAGGAATTTTCTCCGGATGTAATTGCTTTGAGCCCTGAATATGGAGAGAACAGATAAGGGTACCCATGGAGGGCGTGAGGTGTTGTATCCAGTTCGGATCATCAAAGCGTAGATAGAGCTTTTTCTTTTCTGCTTTCGGAGTTGGGTGGTCAAGGGGCTTCATTACCATTTTGGCGCTTACTCGTGGATGGGGGGAAAGAGTTCGTGGCGTACAGCTTACCTGTGTTGTGCGCCATTTCTTTTCCCGTTTGTCCTTGCGGGAAATAATAAAAAGCTCCCCCTCTTTTTCACCCTGTATTCCTTGCAAGGTGATGGTGGAAAAACCGGAACTATTTTCTTTCAAGGAGAGCAGTTTACAGGAGATTCCTTCTTGGCCGTTCTGAGGTTGAAAGCGAAGGCTGTCCCCTTCCACCAAGGGGTGCTCTCCCTGTTCAAATATATAGGATGAGCCCATGCTTCCAATAATTTTTCCTGCGGAAAGCCCCGTGCCGAGGGGAGCACCGGCAGAGACAATACCTGTTGCCTGTGGACCGGAGAGGAGGAAGTCGGTTTTGGGACGACCAAAATCACCTTTCAAGGCTGCCTCGGTTTCAGCACGATCCTTTTCTCCATCAAGATATGCCCGATAGGCAGAGGTAACAGCATATACATAGGAGCTGTTTTTCATTCGCCCTTCAATTTTCAAACTATCGATGCCGATGGTGCGAAATTCATCAATGTAGTCAAGGGCTTGGAAATCCTTCGGTGAAAAGTAAAACCCCTTTCTTCGCCCTGCCGTAAAGGGGCGTCGACACACCATTCTGCAACGCCCGCGGTTTCCGGAATGACCTCCAATAAAACTTGAGGCCAAACAGTTTCCCGAGAGGGAGTAACAGAGAGCACCGTGGATAAAGAGCTCTATCTCAAGATCTGTTTTGTTGCGAATCTTATAAATATCACGCAAAGAGAGTTCTCTGGCCGGCACCACGCGGCGAATACCCAGGCGTTTTGCCGCTTCAAACCCACCCAGAGTATGCAGGGTCATCTGCGTACTTCCGTGGAGTTCGAGGTGGGGAAAGTGGCGCTGCATCATGGCAGCCATGCCGAGATCTTGTACGATAACCGCATCGGGCTGTAAATCGTGGAGGGTGTTACATTGTTGTATAAAGGCGGGTATTTCCCCATCTTTTACAAGAGTATTGAGGGTGATGTAAACCCGTACTCCCTGTTTCTGAGCTGCCGGTATAAGGTAGCTGAGGGTTTTGGGGGTTAAGAGGGTGCTTCTCTGGCGGGCGTTAAAGTCTCCCATGCCAAGATAGACCGCATCGGCACCCGCATCAAGGGCCGCATGGAATGATTCAATAGATCCTGCGGGGGCAAGAAGCTCCGGTTTTTTTTCTGGCATGGTTGCACTATCCTTTTGGTTGGGGTATGAATACGGACTGGGTATTCTACCGTTTCTTCGTTTTTCTCTTCTGCCGTGAACAGTCTTCATGCATGAAGTACCCACGCCACACAGTAAAATATTATATTCTACGCAGTAAGTAAATGACACAAACTGTAAAGAGGTACGTGATGGATGTAGCAGCCCTGGAAAAGCTCTTAAAAAAACAATGTCCCGCTTAGATGAATTAATCGCTCAGAAGATCTTTCTCGTTGACTCCTTGGAGACAGGAACCCTTCTTTCCCGGAGTTCACGGGCCGATCTTTTTCCCGACGGTTCAGAGTCGGCTTTGGAAGAGTTACTCTTGTCTGATTTTTTTGAAAAATACGGAACGCCTGTCTTAATTGATATGCAAAAGGCCGTATCGCTCTATCTTTCTTCTACGGAGCCTGATACGGGGGAGCGTCAAAAAACAGCTCTCATGATGGGGCGGGTGAATTTTATGGGTACCGATGGTATTCGTGGAAAAGTAGTGTTAAACCCCCATAAAGATTTTATTGCGGCGCTTTTATCTGATAATGCCTTTACGCCCGATTTAGTTCGAATTACCTCCTTCGCCTTTGCAGAAATTTTAAAACGAAATGAAATCGCACGGCCCGGCGATACCTTTGTGGTTGGAAACGACGGTCGTGATAAGGCCTATGAGTGGAAACTCATTACTGCCGTACGTGATGGGTTTCTTCGTGCGGGAATCAATGTGCTGGATATTGGGGTGGTTCCTACCGCTATTATACCCTTGAAAATGCTGCAAAATAGTTTTCGGGGCGGGGCGTGTCTCACTGCTTCTCACAACCCGTCTAATCAGAATGGAATTAAGTTTTTTATTGATGGTGCAAAGCTTCTGCCCGAGGGAGACCTGGGAGATTACACCTTATCTGCCTATATGTTCAACTACTGCCGTTTGGAAGAGCTGCCCGATCCCTGCGCCTCCGTTGAAGAGCAGAATGTTGAAGATGAGGCTCGGAACTTCATGAAGCAGGTGCTTCCTGATTCGATGGAATCCATCTTGCAGGAGTGTACCTTGGTTTTTGATTCTGCCAATGGGGCGACTCACACCATCGGAACTGCTTTGTTAAAAGAGCTTAAGGTCAACTTTGCCTGTACAAATGAGACACCTCGAGGTGATAATATCAATCGCGAATGTGGTGTCGCAGAGATAGAAGGAACAGAACTCTTTACAGCGCAGGAGTATGATGCACATATTCCCTTTGTGCAGGAACTTTTTGACCGTGGCCGCGCTGAAGGAAGTGGAAAGGTTTGGGGTGTTCCCCTAGATGGTGACGGTGACCGGGGATTTTTGCTGTATTATGATAAAGATAGCGATGCCGTACATGTTCTTGACGGTGATAAATGTGGGTATATCCTTGCACGCTATCTCATAGAGAAAAAAGGCGCTGATCCAAAAAACACTTGGTTTATTTCAACAATCGAATCAGATATTATGACCGCAAATGCTGCGGAGAAAAATCTGGGGCTCAATAAAAAAGTTGTAGCTGTGGGAGACAAGTGGATTGGAAACTTTTCTGAAGGACAACTCTTAGTCGGTCTTGAAATATCAGGGCACCTCATCTTCCCCATTGAAGTAGAAAATAATGCGGGGGAGTCGCAAGAGCTTCTCTCCGGTGTAGGGCTTCTCACGGGTTTGATAACTCTTGCAGCGGTAAAAGAACTCAATCTATACCGAGAAGAGATCTTGACACCCTTTGAGCCGGGATTTTCCGAAACCTTATACACCTATTTTGTGGATAAATCTCTTTTTTATCGGGGGAGTGATATCTGGAAACAGGATGTTGATCTCATAGAAGAGGAGGTTGCCGCAGCTAAAAAAGAGGGGCATCTGCCTGGGGATGTACAAGTATCCTATGAGGAAAAGGAAGATATCAATGTGCTCTATGCAAATATTATGAGCGGTGACGCTCTTTTAGGTGTTCTCTTTGCACGAAATAGCGGTACAGAGGATAAAAACGCGGTGTATGTGAAGGGACAGCAGGAGTATAAGGGGGTTCTTAGCAAAATTGGAACGCGTGTACAAGGGTTTCATATTGCAGTGATGAAAAACACGTCGTCCGTAGAATATTTTTGTGAAAAAACGGTGAAAGATGCCGTGGCAAGTGGTTCAACCAGTGTTGATGATGTGCTGAGTCTCCTGGAGAATGCAGGAAAAGAAGTATCGGAAACTGATCTTTTTGCCGTATTACACGGTATGAAAAAAGAGGGCGTTGTTCACGTAGAAGGACGTACGGTCTCCAGCAAATAGGATATACCAGGAATAAACAGGGCGGACCATCTGATTTCAGTGGGCCGCCTTTTTTGTTTAGCTCAGATTTTTTATCAACTTTGTGATGCTTAGAGGGGTCTTCGGAGGACGTGTCTGAAGAGGAGCTGATTCTTTTTGTATGCCATATGCTGGGTGGCGAGTTGTTTTTCTCATCTACTGATGGTACGAATATCCTCGCCGGAGGGGGTTTGATAGAGCCGCAGATTGAACAGCGGCGCCGCGGCAAACACATGGTCAAAAATATCTGCTTGAATTGCCTCGTAAGAGGCCCAACGAATGTCTTTTGTAAATGCGTATATTTGTATGGCAAGGCCTTGGGCTGTGGGTTCAAGCTGACGTACCATGTGGAGGAGGCCGGTTTCAATGTCGGGGTGCCGACTGATATAGGCCGAAAGGTATGCGCGAAAAGTACCGATATTTGTCAGATGCCGTTCGTTCAGATTCTCTGGTGATGGGGTTTCCACAGTGGGAGTGTGAACTTCACGAAGTTTCTGGGAAAAATAAGGAGAGAGTAAATCAATGCTCTTTAGTTGTTGTAATTCATCTTTGCTCAGAAAGTGAATCGTTGAGAGATCAATAAAAATGCTGCGGGATATACGTCGCCCTCCAATCTCCCGTAAACCGCGCCAGTTTTTAAACGAGTCTGATATGAGTGAGTAGGTGGGGATTGTCGTGATGGTATTATCCCAATTTTGAATTTTAACGGTGGTAAGGGTGATATCGATAACGGTACCATCGGCACTATATTTTGACATCTCCAGCCAGTCTCCCACGGCAAGCATTTTATTTGCAGAAAGTTGAATACCCGCGACAAATCCAAGGATGGGGTCTTTAAACACAAGCATCAATACTGCTGTTAATGCTCCTAACCCGCTAAGAAGGATGAGGGGTGATTTTTGGAGTATGAGTGATGCCGTAATAATAAGAGCAAAAAGTACTACAACAATTTTAATGACTTGCGTAAATACTTTCAGAGGAATTTGATGTGAAAAGGGTACGCTTTCATAATAAACGATACTGGCGTTGAGCAGGGCGAACAGAAGTGTTGCTGTAACATATACAATATAAACATGGGTAATCAAAGTGGGAAGTACAAGATACGGTGTGTCGGGCGGAAGAAAATGGCGGCTGAGAAAGAGGAAAAGCATGGCGGAGAAAAGTCTGCTGAGTCGTTTGAAAAACCGAAATTTAAGTAAGATCTGATCCCAGCGAACGGGAGTACGTTCCGCGATTCGTCCGATACTGGGGAGAATGAGTGTCCGGGAAATAAAAAAGACGCAGATTGCAGTGCCAAGAGAAACAAGGAGAATCAGCAACGCGCTTATCTGTTCTGCAGCAGGGATTTCATGGGTGAGCAAGAAAGAATATATGTTGGAAAACATGATTGATCCTTATATTGTACAGGGGCGATACTACTCCCCGTGGGAACAGATATCCTGATACATGGCGTAGGTTTGTTCGGCAATGGCTGTCCGGGAGTAGAAGTGTTCATAGCGTTTTTGCGCTCCTTCCACCATGGCTCGATGTGTATCTTGGCATCGATATCGAGTAATCTGCTGGGCCAAGGCGTTGCTCTCTCCTTCTGGAAAAAGAAACCCCGTTTCCTCATGGATGACGATATCGGTCATGCCGCCGGAATTGGAGGCGATAAGTGCCAGACCCATGCGCTGGGCTTCTAAGAGCACCATACCGAGTCCTTCGGTTTCGCCCTTCCAGTCGGTGAGAGAGGGCAGTATGAAAATATCTGATTCTCCCATGATTGTGCTTAAATCCTTGGGAGAAAGCTGTCGGATATGGCGGATTCGGTGTTCTACCTTGAGTCGCTTCATTTGCTCAGAGAGTGATGTTTCTTCAGGACCGGTCCCCACAATGGTAAGTTCGTATTCAGGGGGAAGCAGGGCGAGACTTTCTACAAGGACGTGCACCCCTTTCCGTTTGATGAGCCGCCCGATACAGAGAAGTTTTGTGCCCCCATAAAACCGTGGAGGTGAGAGAGGAAACTGCTCTTCACGGATTGGCATGGGAATTCGCAGGGTCTTTCTTGCCGGCAAAGAAAACATATTCATGGTGAGGTCTTGTACATACGTAGAGATAGTCTGAACACGTGCCGCCTTCTTAAAGACGGGGCGGGCAATGTGCGTAAGAAGGGGGAATTTTTTTAAAATAAACACATCGGTTCCATGCGTTGTAATAACATAGGGGGTTCTATGAAAGAAGGAGGCTAAATACATGATAAACCCTGAGGGAATCCACCAGTGGACGTGTACAAGGTCAAACCGTTCTTTTCGCAGGATACGACATAGCTTGAAAAAACAAGTGGCCATATATGCTCCGAAAAGTACCTTGTTCCAAAGGTTTTTCAAAACGAGCTCATGCATCTGTCCCGTATAGGCTAAACGCTCCCATTTTTCGGGGGCATACTGAAAGCGTTGCACATGCCATGTTCCCTGTTTCTCACAAGGTGAAAGCCCTGCTTGATGGGGGGCAAGTACAACGTATTCAACGCCTAAGTGAGCCACCGCCTCATGGTAGTTCCAAAGAAACGGGGCGACCGCATCTTCATGTGTTCTCGGAAACACGTGGGTGAGAGTAAGGACTTTCACCGTACGTTTCCGTAGCGTTTCCAAAGAAATGCTCCACCAAGATACACCCAGTATCCGCCCATGAGAAATACGAGAATACGAAATGGGGGAAGAATGGTATCGAGATAGGGGGACGTTGCCCGTAGTTCTATCTCATGGGTTCCCTCCGGTATGGTGATAGCCATCCACGCGAGATCACTTTGGTAGATATCCTGTTTTTCCCCGTTGAGATATATTTCCCATCCGGGATAGTACACTTCGGATATTCGTAGAATTCCCTCGTCAGGGGCTGTTATACGCGCCTTCCGTGTATTCGGGGTGTATCGCTTCCATTTGGTTTGAAGTTCAGAAGATTCTGTTTTCCGTGATGGAATTGGAGGTTCTTCCTGGAGTAGCACCGTAGAACGGGCGTCAAACCCTGGTTGTTCAAGAGTGGTTTGTATTTCCTGTTCTGTCATCACTTCATAGTGGGTTGTAAAGGAAAGGCGTGGGAGATAGTTTTGATTTTCCACAGGAAGAAAACCTTCACGTGTACGAAGAATGAAGTAGCGGCAGTTCGCTATATTCAAGCGATTACTTCCAAAGGGAAGCTGTTGAAAATTAAGGCCTTCTCCTCGTTGGTCCATAAAGGGCATGAGATAATTTCTACCTCCCTGACCGCGAAACTCACGATACCATGCGAGCTCGTTGTCGTGAAACCCATCGACACCTTCTAACCCGTAAATTCCGGCAATATTTTGTATCCTGGTGAAGCCGGGTAAAAAGAATACGCGAAAGGGTTCATCCTCCATCTTTTCAGCTAAGGCATTCAGTTGCGGGTCACTTGCAGTATAGGGGGTTGCGTCTTCAATTTTTATAAATTTATTGTTTACACGAATTGTGTCGATGCAGCCCATTACAAGGAGAATGGCTAAAACGGTATATCGCCCAAGTTTTTTCTGTATGAGAAGGAGTATGGTGATAAGAGCAGTCATGGTTATGAGAAACCATCCTGTGAGAGCTCCCGTAAAATTATCAGAAAAATTTCTTCGAAAGATTTGTTCTTTTTCAGGAAGGGTTTCCGTAAGAGGAGAGAGAAGCCCATACACAAAGCCTTCATTGCTAAAGAGTATCAAAAGAAACAGCGATACCCCCATGAGAGCATAGAGGGTACGTTCCACCCGTTTTTTTTGCGCTTCGGCAAGATTTGTATAATACCCGGTGAAAAGATCTTGGAGAAACAGGCAACTGAGGAGAACCACAGCAAAGGAGTACCAAAACATGATCATGCTCAGAGCACGAAATTTATCCACCCCCGGTATGGTGTGATAGGCAAGGGTGAGCAGTGGAGTGTGGGTGCCCATACTGAGAAGCACTGAAAATAGACCAACACCAAACCAAAAAAAACGGGTCTTGGTCGGCCGTGTATAGAGGGCAAGAAAAGCCAAAAGTGTTGCCACGGCGCCAACATACTCCGTATTTAATTTAAAGGGGTTTTCACTCCAGTAATACTCCAACCAATTCCCGAATTCGGGAACCCATAGAGAAAAGAATTCAGGCCAGTGTAAACTCCATGTGGCAACAAAGTCGATACCGCGATCTTCTCCCCGTACGGAAAGGCCATCCATGACAAAAGAAAAGGCGGGGTAGAGTTGTATCCCCCCGATAATAAGGACAATACCCATGGCCCCCCAGAATGCTCCGGCACGTGAAATAAGGGAAGAGAGTTCTTTTGTTTCCGTATATCTCACCCAGCTATCGTATACCCAGTAGGCAAAGAGCCCCCAGAGCATGAAATAGGTCATTTGAATGTGCGATGTAAATAGAGCCATACTGATGGCGGTGCCAAGGAGGGTTGTCTTAAAGAGGGTTGGTCGTGCCAGGAGAGAACGTAGAGACCAGACAATAAGCGGGAGTAAGGCAATAACAAACATTTTTCCATCATGTCCCGGATGCACATGGGAGAAAAATTGTGGGTTCAGCATGTAGAACATACCTCCCATAAACGCAACAAGAGGCTTCATCTTGAAGGAGTAGAACAGCATGAGATACATGGTAACTCCCGCAAGAAACACATGGAGTACCATTTTAATCCCCTCTGCCCGAACAAGGGGGGTGGTTTTATAAAACGGAAGGGAGAGGGGGTACATAATATCCCCTGCTGTAGCATCGACCGTGGGCATTCCTCCGAGAACTGCGGGGTTCCACAGGGAAAACTCCCCCTCGTTCTGTAAGGTTGTTTGAAAGGACTGCTTTTTGCCTAAATCCTTAATACGGTCACTGTGTTGGTCTGCCAAGATAGTTGAGCTATCAAAGAGAAATTCATGAAAGAGAACGAGGGTTGTGAGGGCAAACACGGCGATACAGAGAGTGTGCACTGTCTTTGGCGAGTTTTTAAGCATACCAATCCTTTTGCAGAAACGTGATTATCATAAAATAATGAATGGGGAAAGTGGTGTGTCAAGAAGGGGGGTATCCCCCCTTTCTAGACTTTTAGAGGAAACCCTGCTGTTTCTAATTCAGCAACAATTTTATCCTGTTGTGTTTCCAAAAACTCATGGTCCAAGGTTCCCTGCGGATTCAGAAAGCTGGTCTGAATTGTGACGGCTTTTTCCGCATCGTTGAGGGAAAATACATCAGCAACTTTTACCGATATCACATGGGGTATCTTGAGACGTTCCACTGCCCGTACAACCGTATCAGCCGATGTGTGGTGCGGGGTACGAAGGGTGCAGTCAAAGGTTGAACCGGGGTATTTGGGAAGAGGAGTATACCGAACCTTCTCCCGGGGTTTCAGGCTTTGTAACTCTTGGATAGACATAACTGCCATGGAAAGAGTTCCTTTTATTTTAAAGGTTCGTGCCATCAACGGATGAAGTGTTGTGAGAAATCCCTTGTTTTTCCCCATGGTTTTAATATCGAGGGTTTCATAGGGATGAAGGCCGGTCCATTCTCGATGGACCAGAGCATTGGGAAATTTCTCCCGAGGCTCGTTAAGGGTAACTGGAATGGCAAGATAGCGTATCAATTCTTCAAGGAGATTTCGCAATTCAATGAAACGGTTTTCGTTTCTATCATATAGAGCGATGGTTACAACTGTTTCCTCTTTAGAGAAATTATCTTTATCGTTTTGATACTGTCTTCCAATTTCAAAGGCGGAAAAGCGAGGGAAATTCTTTGCATTTTGCCCCGCCATTTCTAACAGAGAGGGGACAACGCTGGGGCGCATAATTTCATGGTCCCGTGAGAGAGCATTTTTTAAGGTGAGAGATTCATTTTTTTCATGCCAATCCGCTTTTTCTAAGAGAGATCTTCCGATCATGGGGTAGGTCATGGTTTCAATGAGATTTCCTCGTAACACAAGAAAATCGCGGAGTTTACGGGTAAATTGAATCTCCGTGGCAGGACGAAGGGGGCGGATCGTCTCGTAGGTAGGAACAGGGGCGATATTGTCATATCCGATAATTCGTCCTACCTCTTCAATAATATCCGCATCGCACTCAATATCCTTGGTTGCACGATAGGAAGGAACTGTTATGGAAAACAGGTCTTCCTCTATTTTAAGGGAGAAATCGAGTTTTGTAAGAATCTCTGCAATGTGGTCACGGGAGATTTCTTTTCCGAGAATAGCACAGATTTTGTCTGTGGATACGGTGATAACACGCGGGGTATAGGGGGTGCTGAGATCAGCCCCGCCTTTTTGTATAGCCCCTTCTACTACAGCATGGGGGCATTGTGAGCGTACGAGCTCAAGAGTACGAAGAAGTGTTCTTTCAAGAAGCTGTGAGTCAAGAGACTTTTCATACCGCTGAGATGAATCTGTGCGTAGGCCGATCCGTGCAGAGGTTGTACGGACTTCGCTGGCTTTCCAATTAGCAACCTCAATAAAAATGGTTTCTGTGTCTTCCGTAACACCGCTGTTTGCGCCTCCCATAATGCCGGCGATAACAAGAGGCTTTTCCCCGTCAGATACAACGGTGTCTCCAGCTTTAAGGGAGCGAATTTCCCCGTCAAGGGTCTCAAAGGATATCTCTTCTTTAAGCCGTTCTACGCGAATCGTATTGTCTGTGATATGGTCGCGGTCGAAAATATGCAGGGGGATGCCCAGTTCCAGCATAACATAATTTGATATATCCACGATGTTATTTATGGGACGGATGCCGCAGTTCGTAAGACGTTGCTGCATCCACTGTGGACTTTGGCTTATCTGTATACCCGATAGGGAGAGTCCCAAATAGGCTTTGCAAGCTGAATCTTCTTCTACGTGAAGCTGTACGGGGGCCTTTCCCGTTCCGAGTTGGCGTAGTTCTTCACACCACTCCGGGGTAAAGGGATTTTGTAACGGGGTATTAAACACAGCCGCAAACTCCCGTGCCATTCCGAAATGCCCCCAGAGGTCGGGGCGATGGGTAATCGATTTGTTGTCAATATCGAGAAGTACATCGCGGCTCACACCGTATATGCTGTGCAAGGGGGTTCCCGGGGGGGTGTCTTCAGGAAGAGAGAGTAGCCCTTCGTGGGAGGTACCGAGGCCAAGTTCGTCTTCTGCACAGAGCATTCCCTGAGACTCCACGCCGCGAATTTTCTTTGGCACCAAGGTGAACCCGCCGGGGAGGGTCGTTCCAACAGGAGCGAAGGGAACGAGCATACCTCGGTGTACATTGGGAGCACCGCAGACTACACTATGGTGCGCTTGTCCTGCATCAACTGTAACAATTTGTAGATTGTCAGCATCAGGGTGTGCGGTAATATCGGTTACTTTTGATGCCACCACCTGTTCCATATAGGCTCCAACCTCCTGTACCGCTTCGACTTCGCAGGTTGCCATGGTGAAGCGTGTACTAATTTCTGCAGGAGGAAGGGAGGGAATATCCGTAAAATCACGAATCCATTGTAGAGATATATCCATGGGGGTATCCTTTATTTCTAGTATTCTGAGAATTGTTGTCCAAAACGAAGATCACCGCTGTGAAGATATCGAATATCATCAATACCGTAGCGCATCATTACCAACCTGTCAAGGCCAAGTCCAAAGGCAAAACCGTTGTATTTATCTGTATCAACCTGCCCATATTCAAGCACTCTTGGATGTACCATGCCGCAGGGAAGCAGTTCTACCCATCCAGTTTGTTTACAGACAGAACAGCCCGAACCACCGCAGATAAGGCATTTTATGTCCAATTCAAAACCGGGTTCTACAAAGGGGAAATAGCCTGGGCGAAGGCGTACTTCCACTTCCTTGCCAAATATCTCAGCAAGAAGCACTTTCATAAAGTAGATGAGATTTGCCACGGAGATGTTTTCCCCCACCATCATGCCTTCAAGTTGGTGGAAAACCATTTCATGGGATGCATCTGTATCTTCACAGCGAAACACCTTTCCCGGACAGACAAATTTAAAGGGGGCTGTATGGGTTTCCATGCCCCGAACCTGCATGGGAGAGGTATGGGTTCGGAGAAGATGTTTCATGTCGGAGAACCAAAAGGTATCCTGCATATCACGGGCAGGATGGGTCTCTGGTATGTTTAAGGCTTCAAAATTGTGGTAGTCATCTTCAATGTGCGGGCCGTTGAGAATGGTAAACCCCATGGACGTGAAGATATCCTCAATCTCTCTCTGTACTATTGTTACCGGATGATACGCCGCAGGATGGCGCTGTCCCAAGAGCGATTTTGTGAGGCTGATGTCTTGTCGATTCTGCCGAAGCTGTTCTTCAATTTCCTGTTTTTCTCTCTCTGAGAGCGCTTGAGAAATGGCTTTATGCATCTCTTGCTTCAGCCTGTTTGACTCTTTGCCCACGGTTTTCTTTTCCTCAGGTGAGGCATCTTTCATCCCCTTGAGGATGGAACTGATCTCACCTTTTTTACCAATGTATTTTGCTTTAACCGCAAGAATATCTGCCTGGGACGCTGCTTCGCCCAGCTCAGCTTCAAACTGTTTTGAAAGTTTTTGTAGTCTATCCAGCATACGATCCCGTTTCGTATAGAGTTGTAGTACTGGACAAAATACATAATTCAGCGTTCTGCGGGGAAGATAATTTCCCTCAACTCTCTGAGGAGGATGAGCAATACTCGGGGAGATATATTTCAAAGGTCGTGCCTTCTTCGGGGGTAGAATAGAGAATAATCCCCCCCTTATGTGCCTTGACGGTCTTGTAGACAGAGGAGAGCCCTAAGCCGGTACCTCGGTCTTTGGTTTTTGTGGTAAAGAATGGAGTGAATATTTTTTCTTGTATTTCCCGAGGAATACCGCTCCCCGTATCTTCTACAATGAGGTGGGCATAAAACCCTTCTGAGAGTGCAAGAAGTTTTGCCTGTGGTTTATTAAGGTAGGTTCGTTTAACAGCAATGGTAATTTCACCCTCCTCTGTAAGTGAGTCCCGGGCGTTTACGCAGATATTGGTCAAGGCATTTTGAAGATTTGCCCGATGTCCCTCCACGCACATATCAGGATGGCTTATACAGGTATGAACTGTAATGGCTGCCTCAGGCGGGAGATAGAGGTGTTCGAGGGTTGCTGTAATAAGGGCAGAAAGAAAAATCTTATCGGTTCCTCTTGTACCTTTCTGAGAAAAATCGAGGAGCTGACGAATATATTGGGAGGTGGATTCTGCAATGGAAATAATGTCTTCTACGGACTTTCTGTGAAACTCTTCGCTTGCCAGGAGCATGTCTGCATAGCCGAGAATACTGGTGAGTTGGTTATTAAAGTTGTGCGCAATTTCACCGGCAAGCTCCCCTAAGGAGGTAAATTTTTCTACCTGTGCTATTTTTTCCTGCATTATCTTTTGCGGCATTCGATTGATGGATATCCCAATTAACCCCTGAATTGTACCATCTTTATTTCTTAAGGGAGATTTATAGGTGAGGTAGGAGTGTTCTTTGCCCCCATAGGAGAACTCTTCTTCAAACTCGTCACTTGCACCGGTTTGCAGTATGTAGCTATCAGCCTTGTGGATGCGGGCTGCTTCGTGGAAGGGGATAAAGTCCTGTATGGTTTTTCCCTGTACCTCCTTTTCTGTTTTGTTAAGTATCTTACAGATATGTTTTCCCGGTAGGACAAAACGACTGTTCCGGTCTTTGGTGAAGATGCCAATGTCATCATTGTTTAAGAGTTGTGAGAGCTGTTGATTTCGTTCAAAGAGGAGCTCTTTTTGGAGGAGTCCCTCATTCATTTTGTTTCCCAATATAACGGCAATGCCACCAAAGAGTCCTGCCGTAATGAATGGAGTTAATTGGATCATGCTTATGGTATGATTGAGAAAAAGAGCATCCACAGAGAGGGTGATGAGAAAGAGTGTATGAAGGGGAAATAAGGTGGGGGGGCATTTGGCATTATGGCGGTGTGCATGGTGAATAATACTGCCCGTATACACCACCATGGCAATGAAGAGTATGTTATGGATAAGTTTCAACGGTTCTGTTTCTTCATGGAATAGATAGATTGTTTCTCCCCAGGGGAGTATCGTTTGTGTGAATAGAATATCTGTTCCGTAACCAAGGGTATATCCGAGGAGTATGCGAAGTATCGTTATTCCAGCCAAAGATCGTGCCAGGATAGTGTATGTTTGTGTGTGAGGTCTTTGAATAATTTGGTGAATTACTAAGGGGTAATAGATCATGGAGATGTTGAGAGTTATAAGGTGGAGTACACGCAGGGTATAGCTATGGGTATGCGGCCCGACATGGTAGATGTGGTAAAGAAGTGCCATGTAGAGCGCGGCCGGTAGGCAGGTAAAACAGAAGTACGTGTGGGCTTTATCCTTGCGATACTTCTCCGACAGGAGAAAGAAAAAAGCGCCACGGCGAGTAAAATTCCCGATGTTACCAGCAGGATATTTTGGTATGCATTCATTTACACCCTCCATCGAAGAGAGAGGCGAAAGAAAAAGCGTTGATCTTGGTCGAGGGGGACGCCATCGGTTTCCTTATCTACAAAAAGAAGAACTCCTCCTTTTGCACGAATAAGCAGGTCTTGAACAAGAATACGATCGGTGTATACACCGTTTTTGAAATACTCCTGTGTGGTAATCTGGGTGCCGGAAAAACTGTTTTTTTGTCGGTGGTACGAGCTTTTTATTCCCCCTTCCCAGAGCGGAGAGAGGCTCTTTTTGAGTATAATGTGGCGCGGAACAAGAAGTTCGGCACGGATGGTTGGTGAAAAGGCATGGCTCACTCCGACTACTGGAAAGAGAGCTCCCTCTTCAAATTCATAGAGAAATGCTGCACCCAGACGAAGGTAGGTGTCCCCCCTGTGTTGTCCGAGAAAAGAGAGTATGAAGTGCGATTGTCCCTTCTGGGGGGAGTCCCAAAGGCTGTTGATTCCTCCGTTGTATTCACTATAGAGGTGGAGGTTGTTTCGAAGTCCCTGGTTTACTACTGCAATGACTTGTCCGACCTGAGCACTGTGCAGGCGAGATTCGTTCAGCAAAATATCTCTGCGATACAATATGCCTGAAGCTATATAGCGATTGGATGACATGTGGAGAGGGATTTGCCCATAGATGTCAACTGCGGGGGAGTGTGCTGTGTAAGATTCTACAGGAAGGGATCCACCGATTTCAAAGAGGGAAATACCTTCCCAGTAGTGGCGGTCTGAGGTCTCGGCAGAGAGTAGCAACGGGAGGAGAAGTATCATAACGATATGGTGGTGTTTCAGCATTTTTTCTCCCGAAAAAAAAGGTGAATCGTCCATATAGTAGGATGATTCACCGATACCTGCAAGAAAAAAAGAAGATCTTATACGGAGAGTTCTACCTCGTCTATATTTCCAAACTTTTTTCCGTGTGACAGGATGGGAGCAAGGTATTCAGAAAGGAATTCGTCGGTTTGCTCCGGTGCTCGCCCAATGAAATCTTTGAGATTCAGTATCCGCGCCATATCTGTATCGTTCATTTTAAACAGAGGGTCTGCCACAATACGTGCAAGCAGATCGTTTTCTTCTCCTTCAAGCTTTACGCGTTTTCCTGCTTCCATGGAGTGTACGCGAATTTGTTCATGTAGCTCTTGGCGGTCACCGCCTTTTTTAACAGCTTCCATGATAATGTTCTCCGTGGCCATGAAGGGGAGCTCTTCACGAAGATTTTTCTCAATAACTTTGGGGTACACCACGAGCCCCTTGGAAACGTTCAAGCCAATGGTAAGAATTGCATCGGTTGCAAGAAATGCTTCGGCTATGGCAAGGCGCTTGTTTGCTGAATCATCTAAGGTACGTTCAAACCACTGTTCTGCTGCAGTCATGGCAGGAGATGAGGCAAGGGATATGATAAAGCGTGCCAAGGCAGTCATGCGTTCACTGCGCATGGGGTTGCGTTTGTAC
Organism: Chitinivibrio alkaliphilus ACht1; assembly: GCF_000474745.1. Classification (NCBI taxonomy): domain Bacteria; kingdom Pseudomonadati; phylum Fibrobacterota; class Chitinivibrionia; order Chitinivibrionales; family Chitinivibrionaceae; genus Chitinivibrio; species Chitinivibrio alkaliphilus. Next base: position 68,028 of record NZ_ASJR01000002.1, read on the forward strand.
GCCATGGCTGAGGAGCCTATCTGGTTTTTTGCAAAGGGTTCTTCAATCTCTTTACGATTTGCTAAAAGGCGAATATCATTTGCCATTTTGTGGATTGATTGGGCCACCCCAGAGAGAAGTGCCGAGATCTGTGCATCGATTTTTCGAGTGTACGTTTGGCCGCTCACAGGGAGTTTTCGTGAAAATCCCATCTTTTGGGTAATCATATCATCGAGTTGTTTTACCTTGGCATGGTCGCCATTGAAGAGGTTGAGAAAGCTCGCTTGTGTTCCCGTGGTGCCTTTGGCCCCACGAAAAGGAAGGGTCTCATAAAACCGGATGAGATCTTCTAAATCCATGGATAAATCAAGAATCCAGAGGGTTGCCCGCTTTCCTACAGTGGTACACTGTGCCGGTTGGTAATGAGTAAAACCAAGGGTGGGGAGATTTTTATATTCCCGGGCAAACTCACTTAAGGCGTCAATCAGCATGGTGAGTCGCTGGATAATCAGTCGGGTGGCTTCTTTAATCTGAATAATATCAGTGTTGTCGCCGACAAAAGCACTGGTTGCTCCAAGGTGAATAATGGGACGCGCTGTGGGGCAGGCCTCCCCATAGGTGTGTACGTGGGACATGACATCGTGGCGCGTTTTCTTTTCCCACTCCGCAGCTCGCGCAAAATCAATTGTTCCGGCCTGTTCCTTCATTTCTGTAATTTGCGCATCCGTAATGGGGAGCCCCAGCTCCTGTTCAGCTTCAGCCAAGGCAATCCATATTTTTCGCCACGTGCCAAATTTAAAATCGTGAGAAAAAAAGTATGACATTTCTCGTGAGGCGTATCGCTCAATAAGGGGGCTTGCATATTGGGATGTATCCATCTCTCTGTCTCCTCTCCAATGAAATTTTGTATAAAATATGTTGTGCCTTCAGATTGGCTCTTATTTGTTTTTGAAAAACATTCATAAAGTGTTTTAATGTGCGAAGCACCGTTATATATCTTTAGACTGAAAATATCACAGGAGGGCTGACAGTATGGATATTCCTGCGTTGCATTTAATTATGGATTCCGGAGCAATGGCAAAGGCTGTGCTTCTTCTATTACTCATCTTCTCTGTTTTTTCCTGGGGGATTATTGTTAATCGTTTTTTTGTACTCGCCTCGGTGCGACGACACAATAAACGGTTTATTTCATTTTTTTCATCCTTGGAAAGTATTCGCGATTTGAGTTCCGTTGCCCATGATAGTGCCGAGTCTCCTGCGGGAGAATTGGGGCGCATGACCGTGGAGGAGTTTAAACGAATTATTCGTGATGCTCGGTTGCATAAGGGGGTCAGTGATTGGTCATTCTATTTGCAAAATCAATTTTACATGGCTCGGGAACGTCTTGATGCAGAAGTGGGACGCCTTGCGCGAAAACAGGATTGGGGACTCTACCTTCTGGCCGTGGTGAGTAGTGTGGCACCCTTTCTGGGGCTCTTCGGAACGGTGTGGGGTATTATGCTTGCGTTTTATGAAATAGGAGAACAGGCTTCAGCAAACCTTGCTGTTGTTGCTCCGGGTATTTCTGCTGCTTTGATTACTACCATTGTGGGGCTTGCCGTGGCTATTCCGGCGGTTGTTTTTTATAATATTTTCAACCATAAAGTCGAAAGAATAGAGGATGAGTTAGAGGAGTTTAGCGATCATCTATTGCTAAACCTGAAGCGGGAGCTTTTTAATATGCTCTATGCAAAGGGGAAAAAGGACACTGCTCATGAACAAACGACGTAAGAGACGCCGCAATAAATCGATCAGTGAGTTAAATATAACAAATCTGGTTGATGTGGTTTTTGCCCTGCTTATCATATTTATGATAACAGCCCCCATGATGACACAGGGGGTGCAGGTTGATTTGCCGGATACTGAGTCAGAAGCTGTTGAGCTTCCAGAGCGAGTAATACAGGTGGTGGTTACCAAGGAGCAAGATATCTATATAGACGAACGACCCGTTTCGCTTCGTTCCTTTTCCCGCGAGTTTGCACAGGTGTTTGCGGGAGATCTGGCTACACCGGTCTATCTCAGTGCTGACAGGGAGGTTCCGTACGGGGTTGTTATGCGCCTCATTTCAGAAATTCAAAATGCGGGGGTGGTTAACCTCGGTTTTTTAACAGAGCCTTTAAAAGAGGATTAGGTGGTGAAACGGACCCTTATTACTAAGGCAGATCCGCAGGAAAAGGGGGTTGTATTCTCCTTTGTGGTTGCTTCTTTTATATTGCACCTCTTGCTTATCGGTATTATTCCTGTGGCAATGCTTCTGTTTCATCGTCCGCAACAGTACGAACGACCTCAGACCTTTTCTCTGTTGGAAGCTCCGCAGCCAGATCCCGAGCCTGAGCCGCAACCAGAGCCTGAGCCGGAACCTGAGCCGGAGCCGGAACCTGAGCCGGAGCCGGAACCAGAGCCTGAGCCGGAACCTGAGCCGGAGCCGGAACCAGAGCCTGAGCCGGAACCTGAGCCTGAGCCGGAACCTGAGCCTGAGCCGGAACCTGAGCCGGAGCCGGAACCTGAGCCGGAGCCGGAGCCGGAACCTGAGCCGGAGCCGGAACCTGAGCCAGAGCCGGAACCTGAGCCAGAGGATGATATGCGGGATCTTGAAGAGCTTCTTGCTCGTCAAGATACAGAATCTGCGGCAGATGTTCAGGAAGTACAAGTGGAAGAGGGCTTTGCCTATGACTGGTATATTGCAAGTATTGTAAATCAAGTACGGCGGAATTGGCGTCCCACCGTACGTGATGAAAGTATATTTGTTGTTGTGGGCTTTACAATTGAGCGAAGCGGGTCATTTCGTGATCTTCGTGTGCTGGAAAGTTCTGGGAATCGTGTATTGGACCGACAAGCGATGCAAGCGGTGCAAAGGGTTGAACAGTTTCGCCCTCTTCCGTCAGGCTATCGTGAGCCGGAGCTCCGTGTGGTGTATCGATTAATTCCGGAGGTATAATATGAAGGAAAATAGAGTTATAACGAGTGGGCTGTATGCTCTGTGGGTTCTCCTGTTAAGCAGTGTTGTTGTGATAGCGCGAGAAGTGCATGTTGAGTCACGTATGTTAGAAGATGACGCCGTTGGTATTGCTGTGTTTCCCTTTGAGAATCGTGGGGATATATCACTTACTGAAAATCGCCCCGATGAGATTATGGCAGCCAATATGGATTTTTCTCCTCGGTTTCGATATTTTGAATCGGTGCAGGAGTTTGATACGCTTGTGTTTCAGGATAGTCTTATTGCCATGTACCTTGATGGGTATTATCGTATTGAGAATGATACCATCGATCTAACGGTGCGCTTGGTTGATGCTTTTCGTGATGATGTGATACAGCAGCGTCGGTATCGATATACCGCTACGGGAGCGCGACGCGTGGCGCATCGTTTTTCTGATACGGTGTACGAACGATTATTTGGAGAAACAGGGCCGTTTAGCAGTTACATCTACTATGTTGACCGGGATGAACGGGGCCGTAATATTTTTCGTATTGATTACGATGGTCATAATCAACGTGTTGTGACACGAGGTGAACTTAATATTATGCCTGCTTTTGGAGTAGAGGGCGATCTTTTTTGGATTGGATATGAACGGGGTAAGGCAGATCTCTATGCCGGGAATCTCCGTGATGGTACGCGAAAACCTCTTTTCGCATCTCGACGGGTTGAGTCGTCCCCATCGTACTGCCCCAGTAGTGATCGGGTTGCCTTTGCCTCCTCTCATCGGGGGAGCATGGATATCTATTCTATTCGCCGCGATGGTACGGGTTTGAGGCACCTTGCACATTCTCCGGGCATTGATATTGCTCCGTCGTGGTCTCCCAACGGGTACCGACTTGCCTTTATTTCAGATCGGAGTGGGACTCCACAAATCTATACCGTGACCCGTGATGGTGAATCGGTGGAGCGAATTACCTATGGAGGAACCTACTACGACTCCCCTGCCTGGTCTCCTCAAGGAGACTATCTCGCCTATACATCTCGCCGCGATGGTCGCTTTGATGTGTTTATGAGTGCAGCAGATGGAAGTGGTGAAGTGAATCTTACAAAGGAGCTACCGGGAAACCATCAGTATCCCTCGTGGTCTCCCGATGGAGCGCATGTAGCATTTCAAACGCAGCATGCAGGTGCAAGTAATATTTGGCTGATTCGTGTTGAAGACGGAGCGGCTGTAAAAATAACAACCAGTGGTTCTGGGGGCATGCCCGCATGGACTCGAGGTAACTAAAAAGGAGTTTGCTATGAAAGCAAAAGGGTTTCTACTAAGTGTGCTTGTGTTTTTCCTCTTATTCTTGGGAGGGTGTGGTCGTGATACAGGGGTTGTTGATGACATCGATATGGATCCTGTAGAAGAGTCGGTTGTTCCTGAGGAAGAGCCCTTAGATACGGCTGACTGGGATGAAGTGGATACAACAACCCTTGAACCGGTAGATATGGATTCCTTAGCTGCTGAGTATCTTCAAACGATTTATTTTGACTTTGATGACTACAGCTTGAATAATACAGGGCGAGAAAAGGCTATTGCTGCAGCGGAATTTCTGCTCGACCATGATACAATTCGAATTCGTTTGGATGGGCATTGTGATGAGCGAGGAAGTTCGGAATACAATATGGCCTTGGGTGAACGTCGCGCCGAAGCAGTATACGCAATATTTATGAGTTATGGTGTACCTGAAAACCGTGTAGAGGTTACGTCCTTCGGTAAAGAGTCTCCTGCTGAGTTTGGTTGTACTGATTCTGAATGTCACCAATTGAATCGTCGTGTTGAAATGACACAGATACGAAGGTAGGATATGATGAGGTTGATGGGAACTTTTTTGATACTGGTTTTCCTCACGGGGTGCGCGAACATCACTGTCTTGCGTACACAGGAAATAGAGCGTATTACTGCGCAGGAACGTGATTCCGTAGTGCACGTATATGAGGAGCGCATGGATAGTTTGGAGCGCCAGAATCGTCGGGATCAAGTTGCGCTCAATGATGTATTGCGCCGCCTTGAAGCAAAGATTGATCGTATGGCTAATAACTTAAATGAGAGCAATATGAAGATGTCTGCCATAGCTGAGCAAACCGGTGTGATTACAAAACATTGGGAAGAGCGGGCTCGAAGAGACTCTCTTGAAGCAGCCATTGCCGAAAATGAACGTCGTGCCCTTATTCGTCAAGGCGTAGAGGCGTTTCGCAGTGGAGATTTTGATTTAGCCTTGGAAGATTTTGAGCTGTACCGTGAGACCTATCCTGAAAGCGATGACGCCGTAAGGGCATATTATAAAAGTGCGGAAAGTCTCTTTCACCTAGAGGAGTATGAAGCCGCGGAGGAGCTTCTTAAGGAGTTCTTCAATGAGCACCGTGAAAGTGAATATGCTCCTCGAGCACTATTTCGCCTCGGTCAGACTTACGAAAAGCGTGGGGAAGAACAACGAAGTTCCTTTGTCTTTGATCAATTGCGCGACCTTTTTCCCGAGAGTGATGCGGCGCAGCGTTTGAATGAAGATGGTGAATAGTATGAGGAAGGATATATGAATTTGGCCGGCCTATTGCACCTTCTTTTGGTATCGCCCGGGTTTTGGCTTGTTACGATCCGAGAGAAATCTCTTTTCGATTTGGGCCGGCTTTTGGCCTTAAGTGTTCTCTTCTTTTCTCTTCTTTCTTCTCTCTTAGCAATGCCGCGGATGTATCAACGTCTGCCTGAGGTTCTTGCTGGTGTGTTTTCTGAGGTCACTCTTCGTGATGGGCTGCTTCATTTTTCAGAAGAGACTCCACAAAACCCAAGCCCCCGGCAAAACATGTTGCTGCTCACAACACTTATGGATAAAAGAAGCTTTTACTATGTATATAATCGCGAAACCGTGGAGGATCTTTTTTCTCCGTCGCCGCTCCGCTTTGCGTCCCATGGAGTAGATTCTCTCGGGACGGGACTACAAGTAACACGCCATGGTCTTGTCCTCCCGGGAGATTCTACGAAGGCCCTATCATGGGTGCAGATATTCCCCGAAGGTAAGTTTTCCTTCTCTGAAGATGCACTTCGTAGCCGGGTATTCCATCATGTTATGCCTGCCCTTGTGGTGTTTTTTCTTCTTTTTACAGCTAATACCCTTTTTTTGATGGGGACGACCCTCTTTAACAGCTTGTTCCTCGGTGGGTTTATTCTTATTTTAGGACGGTACCTTCCCGAGGGTGGGTTGGGGAAATTGCTGCTCCTTTCACTTCTTTTTCCTCCTCTTCTCCATCCTCTTTTTACTCTGGCCGATGCGGGGTGGCAGTATTTTGGCAATATTACAATGATGATCATGGTTCTTGAAGTGTCCCGCGTATTATTTTACAGTCGAAGATTGTACGAGAAGGAGAATGATGAATAATTTGTTTAATATCCTTCAGAAAAAAGGGGATCCGCACAATATGGCGGGGCTTCTCACGGTTTATGCCCGTCTTGAAAATTCTGAAGAACTACCGCACAGCGAAGAGAATCGTATAGAAAATATTATTCAAAACGGCCTATTGGTGGCCCAAGGCAATTATAGAGATCAAAATAGTCTCCGAGATTTTCTCCGTCAGGAATTTGGTGGCGGGGGAGACGATGAAGAGGGGATGCATAAGTTTATCGAAAGCCTTGGTGGCATTGAAGGTGCCTTAGACCCGGATAAATTTCGCGATAAGCTGAAAGAGCTTGAATCTATGGAAGATTATATTCCAACACCCGCGAAGATGGTTGCCTTTTCTTCGGAAGAAGAGATACTTCATGAAGAGGGAGATATCTACTATCTGGGTGTGTTTAACAATACGGCAAATGCTAATTTAGCAGTAAATGCGATTACCATCCTGTATCAGGCGAAATACCGGGAAGCGCAGATCGTAAATGTTCGTGGTGAGATAGATTCCATGATCTCACAGTTAGAAACGGGCGGAGCGTATAAAACCGTACAGATTGCTCCGGAAGAGAGTGGTGATGTAAAGGGGGTTTTACTCCGAAAATTTATACCAGAGTTAATTCACTCGCGGGAAAACGACTCACTGCGCACAGATGTTGAAGAGGATGTACGACGGTTTCTTTCATGGTATGAGTATCCGGAAGATGTGGCTACAATCTTTGCCTTAACCCGCACCCCGTCCATGGGAGAAGATGAAAACCAGTATCTCTCACTCTTGGTAGAAAAGGTTGATGCTTTGGGGCGAGAAGATTTTGACCGTGCTGCGATGATTATGAGCAAAATTCGAGATGTTCGAGGCGCTGAAGATGCATAAAAAATGGGTGCGCCATGGACTTTTCCTTGTACTCCTTCTCTGCGGAATCTTTGTATATTTTAACAGCAATTTTCAGCACAGTCCGTATGAATTTTCAGACCCCTCCGGGCAGATCGATCGATCTGTGGCTGCGCAGATTACTCGTGATATGGCCATTCTCTATGAAGAACATGGGTATCGTTTTTTTATCTCCGTACTTGATACATCTTTTGAACGCTTCAACGAAAAATCAGCCCAAGAGTACTTTAATGAGCGGACGTCCTCCCCCGAGGAACCATGGTTTGGCCTTGTTTTCTTGAGCGAAGGAACATTGTACACAACGGCCTCGCCAGAGCTTCAGCGCCGTATTGATCTTGAAGAGCTGGAGATACATAAAAGTATGTCTCGCATTGAGGCTGCACAGACAAATGTCTCCCGGGGGCTCTATCATTTCTTTATCAATGCGGTAGATCTCATAGCCCGATATGAAGGAGTAGAGCTTGCTACATTTTTAACACCTTCCCGAGATTTTTTCGCCATGCGACTGCATCTTCGCCGTTGGTTTTTATTCTATTTTCTCTCTGCTGGTCTTTTGCTTCTCTTTATGCTCTTATGGCAGGGGCGAAGAAAAGACTGCCTTCCCGAAGGTGACACCGCCTTATTATTTGGGGGGGTGTCCTTTGCAAGATCCCGGGAAAAGCACGTTTTTTCAGCTCTTATGGAATACCGGAAAACCTATGATAGCAGTGCTATTCTTCTTGAAGCTGAAGCAGTAACAAAGCAGTTGGTTGAACATTTCGGAGACACCTTAGTGTCTGTTGTTCTTGTTGGCAATGATGCGCTCTTAAACCGTCTTGCGGGCAACAAACCGCTGCTTCTTGTTGTTACATCCTCTTGGGGGGGGGAACATATCTCCACCCTTGATGGAGTGTGTCGTTCTCATGGGGTAGTAGAAGAGGCGCAACTTCTTTTCTTGGAAGAGTCAGAACTTTCCTACGTACGCACTGTGTATCCTCTCGATTTTCTGTATACACAGGAGCGTGCTCATTTGCTCTGGGGCCAAGATCTCTATACTGGAATAGAGCTTTCTCATGAAGAAATTCGGACCCATCTCTTAGCCCGATGTGTACAGACAGTCTCTTTTTTGCGACGTGCAGAGGTTTGTAAGGATATGCCAGCCCTCGTGCTACTGTATGCGATGCAGCAATATCTTATTATTTTTCGTGGGATCTTATACCTTCGTGGCATTCATAAATATACTGAATGGAGTTGGATTGTCTCCGTTGTGGAAAGCAGCTGTTCTATCAAAGATTCCTCCTTTTCTGAGGCTGTGGCTGCGGTAAGTGCAAACCGTTTTGATGAGGCTGAGCAACTTGTGCCTCGATTGATCGCAGCTACACGCCAAACTATCGAAAAAATTAGAGAGATGTAACGAGTGGTTATGGAATATACGCACGGTGATATTCAGGGTGTCCAAGAAGGCATTATTGTGGCTGACACGTCCGGTAAGGTTGAATATGTAAATAGTAAAGTGTGCGAGATGCTCTTGTTTAGTCGAGACCAATTGGTGGAGCAACCTGTGACGGATATTGTGTATGACCGCACATTTCGACAGGAGTGGGATCATTTGGTGAGAGCCTTAGAGAGCGGAGAGAGTGTCGAGCGTCCTGAGATACGACTTGTTTGTAAAAATGGTGCCTTTGTACAGGTTAATATGACCTGTACTCTTATGAAGAATCCTGCTCGCGGTGAAAACTGGATTGTTTTTTATTTGATCGATATCAGCAAGGAAATTTCCACTACTAAGGAGCTTGAACGCCGAAACCGCGAGCTCACTCGAGAAAATTCGAAATTAGTAAAAGAGAGCACTAATTTTAGGCGTATTAGTGAGTTGAAAACAAAGTTTCTTGGCATTGCGTCTCACGAGTTAAAAACGCCCTTAACGTCCATAAAAGGATATTCAGAATTACTTATTGATAATATGAGCGACGAGTTGACGCCGCAGGTTGAAAAGATGTTGCGTCGTATCAAAAAAGCGGCTGACAAACTTCATAATGTAATTAATGACATGTTGGATGTCTCCCGTATTGAACAGAATCGATTGCGTCTTAAGCCGGAAACCGTTGATCTGGAAAAAATTCTTCGCGATGCGATTCAGGATTTGGGGCATTTCATCGGGAAACGAAATATTGGTGTTGAGGTTGACATTGAGTCTGCTCTTCCCGATTATTACGGAGATGAGATTCGCCTGCATCAAGTTTTTACAAATTTAATGAGTAATGCCATAAAATACTCTCCTGACCATACGGTTGTGACGTGCTCCATTGCTGTTCGTGACGGTGCTTTTCATATTTGTATCAAAGACGAAGGAATCGGCATTGATGAGAGTGAGTACGATAAAATATTTACCCCATTCTACGAGGTGTCTCACGCGGCAAATCACTGTAGTAGTCACGTGAAATACATGGGGGGTGGCACCGGTCTTGGTCTTTCCATTGTGAAAGGCATTATTCAGCGTCATGGCGGTGAAATTTGGGTCGAAAGCAATGGTACGAAGAGAGAAAGCTGCGCTCAGGGGAGTGAATTCAATATTCAACTTCCCCTTGATTCCCAAATTCCCTGGGATGATGACGAGACACGAATGATGCATCTGAATTCTATTATGAATCAGCCCATTATCTCTTCGGGAAAGTATGGAGTCCTTCCTCACGACAGGGATGATTCTACTGAGAGCGAAGCAAAAAAACAGAAGATTTTGATTATTGATGATGATGCTGAGACCATTGAAATCTGTCGGGTTCTTTTAGAAGAGCAGTATACCCTCCTCACCTGTGCCACAGGCGAGATCGGCCTTCGAATGGCCTTTGAAAATAATCCAGACCTCATACTGTTGAATATCTACCTGCCCGGTTTGGCGGGAGATCTTACTTGTCGGATATTAAAATCCCAGGGAGAAACCAAGAAAATCCCCGTGGCATTTTTCTCAGCTGCAACGCAGGATAATGAAATAGAACAGGCTTACGCCTCGGGGGGAGATGATTTCATCATAAAACCCTTTAATAACGCAGAGTTAATTGATAAAGTTCGGGGGTTGCTCAATCCTCAAGGGGCTTTTTTCAAGGGAGAGTCATGAAACAGCACCATCATAGTAATCGTCAAGAAAGTACCGAATATGCAGGGGTGCTTCTTCCTCTTGCTGGTACGGAGTATTACCATGACTCACTTCCTCTTACAGCCTCAGGGAAGATAACCGAATGCGTTGCGCAGGCGGTGTCTACACAAAAAAAACTGCTCTTGGCGCCTCCCCTTTCTTTCACATATAATACACCCCTGCATGGATATGCCGGTGTGGTGGGAGTACGCAAAAAAAACTGTTGCGAAAATAATTTTAGAGCTTGCCCTGGGATATTATTCTATGGGTATGTCCCATATAACCGTACTTGAACAGAGTGTTTTTGCACCACTCATTGGTGTTTGCTTTTTTTCAAAAATATCGCAAGATTCTCCCCGAATCCATGACTGTTGAGTTTATTTCATGGCAGGATCTACCGGCTGTTCGAGCAGGGGTTCGTCAGCGGTTTTCTCGTCTTACAGAGCTGTGGCGAAGCGAAGCTGCTGTAAGGCTTTTGTATCGGGAGCTTTGTGACAAAACGGTGGAAATTGAAAAAAACGGGAACGTCCTCTTACCAAAAGATATTTTCCAACGATGGAAAAAACGAGGAATGGACCCTCATAAATTGACAACGTATACAGCGACCTACAGCCTTTCGCAATGGGATCGTCTAATTGATGATACCCCCTTATTTCCAGAGGTTGTAGAGGCTGTAAACGAGGCTATTCAAATATAAACGTGGAGCGCGGTGTTATGGCATTTCGATTTATTCAAAAGCTGAAAAGTCCTGAAGAGATAAAAGAACAGATCCCCCTTGGGGCAGATCTAGTGGCATTGAAACAAAAAAATGATCAGGTCCTTCGGGATATTTTTACGGGCAAAGATTCTCGCCTTGTGTGTATTATTGGTCCCTGTTCTGCCCATGATCCTGCTGCAGTTATGGAATACACCCATCGTCTTGCCCGTCTGCAAGAGGAAATTCGGGACTCTGTGATACTTGTTCCCCGAGTCTATACCAATAAACCGAGAACCCTTGGGGTTGGCTATAAGGGGTTATTGCATCAACCGGATCTTTCAAAGAAGCCCAGTATTGCCGAAGGAATACAGGCGATTCGTCAGCTTCATTGTCAGATTATTTCTGAAACACATCTTCCCTTGGCAGATGAGATGTTGTATCCCGAGAATCATAAGTATGTGGATGATCTCTTAAGCTATGTTGCCGTGGGGGCTCGTTCGGTAGAAAACCAAGAACATCGTCTTACGGCAAGTGGGGTGGATATTCCTGTGGGAATGAAGAATACCACGGGTGGTAATACAGAAATCATGCTTAATTCTGTAGAAGCAGCACAGGCACCGCACATCTTTGCCTTTGCCGGATATGAAGTAGAAACGAATGGAAATGATTTGGCTCATACAATCATGCGTGGGTTTCAACGCAAAAATGGTGAGCATGTCCCCAATTACCACTATGAAGATTTACATAAACTCGTGTCTGCCTACGGTAATCGTCAGGTGAAAAACCCCGGTATTATTGTAGATGCAAATCACTCCAATTCGGGAAAACGCTATGGAGAACAGCCACGTATTGTTCAGGAAGTACTAAATCATTGTGACTACTCTCCTGAAATCCGTGCAGCCGTTAAGGGCTTTATGGTGGAAAGCTTTCTTGTGGGAGGAAATCAAAAACCAGAGGGGACCACGTTTGGTCAGTCAATTACCGACCCCTGTTTGGGATGGGATGAGACCGAGGCACTTCTTCGGAGTATGGCTGAACGACATTGATGTCCATGCCGTGTCCCTGTTGTAAGGGTATTCTGACAAAGAAAGAGTATGGCTGGGAATGTTCCCACTGTTCTTTCAAGATACCCTATGTGTATCGTCAAGTGCGTCTTCGGCAGGACGATGTATCTGCCTTGGTGCACGAAGGAAAAACACCCTGGCGGGGTGAGTGGAAAACACGACGAGGCCGAACTTGTCAGGGAAGGTTACTTGTAAGTAAGGAGTATACGCTTCAGTTTCAGGGGCGTCGCTTTCCCGCAGCCCCATGTCCTCTGTGCGGAAGTACCTTGTATGTGGCTGACGCGTATCTTTTTTGTGAACACTGCTCTTTTATTCTTTTTCGCAAGATTGCTTCCCGAACTCTTACGCCGAATGAACTCCGTGATCTCTTGAATCGTCGTAGGACAGATATTCTATCGGGATTCCTCAGTCGAGAGACCGGGAAGTTTTTTTCGTGTCGTCTCTGCTTGGAGCAAGACGGAACAGTGCGCTTTGATTTTGAATAAATGCTTTTTTATCCACAAAGAAGACGCTACCCCGTATATTATACACATGGAGTAGTCTTGGGGAGGTGACCGATGAAAGGTCTGATGATTCTTATCTACATTCTCTTTGTCTCCTGTCGGCAGGACGTCTCTCACGAAGCACCATACGGTAGCTCTGTGCCGCTGAATTATCGTATTGCACCCCGTGACACGGTGGTGTCACTGTCTGTTCCGGTGGCGGGGGTATTTACGCAGGCGCAGCCTGTACGGGCACCACGTTCAGGTCGTCTTACGGGGCACTCTATTCCTTTAGGTGCTGTGAATGAGCAGGAGTTATTACTTTTGTGGGAACAGCATGCGGTGTATGGAAAAAAATAGAGCAGTATTCCACAGAGAAAAAAATTGCACGATTACACTATGTCAATGCAGAGCAGCTTGCTACACAAGAGCGAATTTCGCGGCGGGAATATCTGCAGGCAAAGAAACGCTTTCAAGAGACAGAAGCACTGCTTCGGGAATATCGTCTCCGTCAGAGACACGCACGACTTGTGGCTCCTCATGAAGGATACTTTCTACCCGCAGAGAATGTGTATCCCCATGGGTATGTAGCGGAAGGAGAGGTGGTTGGTCAAACTATGCCAGAAACAGAATTTATGCTCACTTTTTCTCTGGAGGAGTATGTTTTAGAGCAAATTGATACACTTTTTCTTCAAAGGGTGCACGGTGATACGCTTCACGCTTTTTCCACATCACATATTCAGGGAGAGGGAAGCCGACGTACCGCCCGTGTTGCTCCCCCTGCTAATAAAATGGAACGCTGGAACAATACGGATTCTCTCCGGCTGACAGGAGCACTTACCCATACTGATGTTGTACCGCTATCATCAGAGTTGCTGCTCTCTCGCACCCCCGCTCTTGTCGCCCACGTCGACACAACGGGGGCAGTAGATGTCCGTGAGGCATTTCCCCTTTCTCCCGGTGGAGATCTCTTTGGTATTTCTTCACAGGACACCCTTTCCATAGCGATTCCTCATATATTGAAAGATTGGAAGAGTCAAAATAAAGTAGTGAAGTAATCGTAATGAGCATAGAAGACATATCAGTAAGGAGAGTAAGAACGAATGGAACGTGACATTTCTCGTATCACCGATACGGTGCAGGAAAACAGCAGTTTTGTATCCAGAATCCGGCAGGAAATGAGCCAAGTTGTTGTGGGCCAGGAGAATATGGTTGATAAGCTTCTTACAGCCCTCATTGCGGATGGACATATCCTCTTGGAAGGCCTGCCTGGTCTTGCGAAAACCCTCTCTATTTCAACCTTGGCTCGTATTGTAAATACGGGGTTTAAGCGATTGCAGTTTACCCCAGATCTGCTGCCCGCAGACTTGATCGGTACAATGATTTATGACCAAAAGAACGGTGAGTTTGTACCGAAGAAAGGCCCTCTCTTTTCCAACTTTATTCTTGCTGATGAGGTAAACCGAGCTCCTGCGAAGGTGCAGTCGGCGCTTCTTGAGGCAATGCAGGAACGGCAAGTAACCATTGGAGATACGACCTATGCCTTAGAACAACCCTTTCTTGTTATGGCGACACAAAACCCGGTAGATCAAGAGGGAACATATCAGCTCCCCGAAGCACAGGTTGACCGTTTTATGCTTAAGGTGAAAATAACATATCCATCGCGGGATGAGGAGATGGCTATTTTACGTACTATGAGCTCTCCCGATCGTCCTCAGATAGAACCGGTTGCATCCGTAGAGGATATTCTTGCTGCCCGAAGTGTTATTCCAAAAATCTATATGGATCCGCGTGTAGAAGAGTATCTCATCGATTTGGTTATGGCAACGCGGTCTCCCAAGGAATATGGCCTTGCTGATTTTTCCGAGTATATTGAGTATGGTGCATCACCGCGGGGGACCCTCGCTTTGGCAAAATGTGCACGGGTTACCGCTTTTTTACATGGCCGTGGATATGTAACTCCTGAGGATATTAAGTCTGTGGGGTTTGATGTGCTGAACCACCGTATTGCCACTACCTATGAAGCAGATGCTGAAAATGTTGTCTGTGAAGATATTGTGCGCGCAGTATTCGATTCTATCGAGGTACCGTAAATGCTTCCCCGTGAGGTTTTGCGGTCTGTCCGCAGGATAGAGATTACAACTCGCTCCATGGTAGATTCAATCATGGGGGGAGAGTACAAAACGGTGTTTAAAGGTAACGGCATGGAATTTGCCGATGTTCGACCCTATATTGAGGGAGATGATGTTCGATCTATCGACTGGAATGTCACAGCTCGTACGGGGGAGCCTTACATAAAGAAAAATGAGGAAGAGCGAGAACTGACCGTCCTTTTGGCCATAGACATGTCTGCCAGTGAAGATTTTGGTACCCGTGTACATTTTAAAAGTCGTATGATTGCGGAGCTCGGAGCACTCTTGGGGTTTTCTGCCATACGAAATAATGACCAGGTGGGCCTTGTGCTTTTTACAGATCGTATTGAACGATTCATCCCGCCTCGGAAAGGGCGCAAGCATGTATTGCACCTCATTCGAGAGTTGCTTTATTTTCGTCCTCGTGGTACGGGGACAGATATTACAGCAGCTTTACGGTATATAAATTCTATCCAAAAGCGAAAGGCTGTTTTGTTTCTTGTTTCTGACTTTCTTTCGGAATTTTCCTATGAAAGATCACTCCAGGCGACGGCAAGACGTCATGATCTTATTGCGGTGACGGTGGAGGATCGGCGCGAATACGAACTTCCCGCAATGGGACTTGTTGATCTTGTTGACCCCGAAACGGGAAAAAAATGCGTGATAGATACGGGGAGTCGTCGCGTGCGGGACGCCTTTGCCCGTAAAGCTGCCTTACACCGCGAAAAACGGCAGGCTCTTTTGAAGAAAAATCGTATTGATACCTTTAGTATTGATACGGAACGGGGCTATGCCGAACCGCTCATTTCTTTTTTCCATAGACGTGAAGTGCGTGCATGAAAGCCCCGGAGACAGCAACGTCTCCGGGGAGTAACTTACTCGTTTGTGGGAATGTTGAATATGAGATCCATGTTCAGCGCAATTCCAGAAGTGGTCTCGTCGTCTTCACCAGGAGTTGAAAAGACTTGTTCGAGGAATGCCGCATTGGCATGAAGCTCCATACGTCCATCGTTAAAATGTCCTCGGAGCCCTGTGGCTATATTTCTTGTACGTACTTCTGTTTGGTACTCTTCCCACGGTGCATACCGAAACCGTTGGCTCTCTGTGCGAGCATCAGTGATGTATGATCCAAAATCAGAACTATACCATGAGCGGTTCAGGCTGTTTTCTTGCTTGAGAAGAAAAGAAAAATCTATATAGAGACGATTATCTTGGGAAAAATCTGTGCCAGACATATTGTGGATTCCCAAGGAAAACCCCGTATTAAAACGGTGATACCCATCATTATCATCCACGTCATGCTGAAGTTCTTCCCCGGTGAGATCAAGATTTAAGGTGCTAAACTGATATTCGGAGAAAAGATCCAAGGCAGGGGTAAGGTGTATGGAGAAGCCCGTTCCTGCAGAGAAAGAGGTTTCGCGCCAGTCATACCCTGATATTTCGCCGTTGTATGAAAAAGGGTAGTTGTCTGATCCAGGTACCATCCTGCGTTTACTGGCGTGGGTAATGCCCAGCTCAACGGCGGGAGAGAAGAGTCGCTCACCACCAAAGGTATCAAGGTAGAGTCCCCAGATACTTTTAAGATGCGCCGTGAGAGAGTCCGTTACCAAGGCATCGGCATCATCAATTTTGTCAGGTCGAATCTCGGTTTGAATTGTATTGTCGAGGGGGATGAAAGATCCGCTTGAGGCGTCATTTCGTGCTGAATAGACAAAATTACTACGAGCATAGGTAAGGCCAAAGCTTCCCTTATAGGGGCTGAGGTTGTCCTTAATTTCTAATACGGTAGATACGCGGGGGAACTCTATATCGAAAAAGGCATCCCGCATGGGATTGGCATTGCTTCGGTTTTCATGGTCTAAGGAATCATATCGAGCAGAAAGACCACCGGAAAACGTGAGAGTTGCTATTTCATGTATCACCGTCCCCATCATTACTTCAAGATTGTCCAAATGGTAGTAATTCCGGGTGCTTTCACTGGTGCTTTCTTCTACCCGACCCGCAGCACCATCAAAATCAAAGCCGAATCGAAACGATTCATCCTCTGCTTGGGAGATCCAGGAAACCCCAAAGTCATGTTTTATGGTAGAAAGCTCTTCTGCCCCGGAAGGGGTACGTTTTGCTGGGGTAATACCGTAATAGACAGAGAAGTACTTTTCCCCGGGGGTACCAACCATAAAATGCGGCGCAAGAATGGAGTTGCTTGTTATGTCTTGGTCATCACTGTCTATAGATAGGTTTCTCCACTGTAAGGCTGTTATGATCGGAGTCGTACGAGTGTCTAAGAGCCCGGTTACAAGGCCAAAATGGTCGTAGGTATTGTAGTTTTTCCGATCGGTAATGGTACGATCATAGGTTGCCCGACTTCGTTGTTGTACCCGACTGCTTCGCCCTTTGGGTAAAACTTCTTTTGCGGAAATAATTGTTGCACCTATGAGGAGGAGCAACATGGCTGTTTTTCTCATTATAAACCTCTCTTCAAAAAATTAGTTCGATGGAGTAAGATAGGGGTGTAAGGTGTCATAATAGTGGTCATCAACACGGGTTACCTTCATGGTGGCACTGTTTACTGCCACAAGTTTTAGGTGTGCACTACAGCATAGGGTGTCCTCGTGCGTATAAATACGATTTTTAAACCCTGTGCGGTAGGTGGTGAGTTCTGTAAGATCTGTTTCCACCCGCAATAGATCGTTATACCGTGCGGGAAAACGGTATTTTATTTGAAGCTCCGTTACGGCGAATACGATATTCTTGTGGTGGTAGGTGTCAAGGTGAATTCCTCGTTCCCGCAAAAACTCTGTGCGTGCTCGCTCCATGTAACGGAGGTAGTTTGCATGGTATACAACGCCCCCGCAATCAGTATCTTCGTAATATACACGTATATTCATTTTTCATCCTTTTCTTTCAATTTTCTCCACAGTGTCGAACGGGATATGTGCAGTTTTTTTGCTGTTTCTGAGTAGTTATGTTGTGACAGGCGCAGAGCGAAGTCAATATACTTTTCTTCAACTGCTTCAAGGGGAATAATTTCCGGACCGAGAACAAAGCTCTCCCTCTCTTTTTCTCCATTTTCAGGAATGGTGTATTCCCCCTCTTTTTCTACATAATAGGGAAGTAGGGCGTGACTTGTATGAGAATTGTCGGGAATACCGGGCACGGTATGTTCCGTAAGGTAGGGGGGGAGGTCTTCCTCCGTAATAATGGAGGTTTCTGCCATGATTGTTGCATGTTCAATAATATTCTCAAGCTCACGAATATTTCCCGGATATGTGTGGTTTCGCAGAATTATCTCTGCGTTTTGGGAAAATCCACGAAAGAATTTGTTTGCCTTTTCACTATATTTCACGATGAATGTACGGATAAGATGGGGAAGGGTCTCCATGCGCTCCCGTAAGGGGGGGATATGAATCGGGAATACGTGAAGACGATAAAAGAGATCTTCACGAAAGGACCCTTCCTGCACCATGGTACGAAGGTCACGGTTGGTTGCAGAAATAACCCGTATGTTTGCATGGCGTTCTGTATTTGACCCGACCGGTTTAAACTTCTTTTCCTGGAGAAAACGGAGCAGCTTTACCTGATTTTGCAAGGAAAGTTCACCCACTTCATCTAAAAAGAGCGTTCCGTCTTCTGCTTCTTTTGCGAGGCCGTCACGGTCTTTGTCAGCACCGGTAAATGAACCGCGGGTATGTCCAAAAAGCTCACTTTCAAAGAGGTTGTCGGGTATGGCACCACAATTTACGGGAACAAAGGGGCCGTTCTGGTTTGATTTGTTATGAATAATCTGTGCAAAAAACTCTTTTCCCGTTCCGTTTTCGCCACTTAAAAACACCGTCGCAGAAGAGGGGGCCACCTTTTGGGTAAGACGTAACACGCGCTCCATGCGGGGGCTTTCTCCAATAAGATCATACATAAACTCCTGTTCTTTCTCTATCATTCGGGCGTAGTTACGCCGCGACTCCTGGATGTGGCTGAGAGCTTGCTCTATGATTTTACAGGAGACAGGAAGTATTAAATAGAAAAGTGCTCCCGATTGAATTGCACGGGTTGCTTCATCGATGTGAGAAAGGTCGGTAAGAATTACGAGGGGAAGAGTTGCATGGAGTTGGTGAATATAGTGAATGTAGTCTATTTCTTGGGTAGCGATAGTTTGAATGTCTATAATAAGGGCGTTGTGCTCCTCTTTTCGCAGGTGGGTAATAGCTCCCTCAATGGTGTCAATTCGCTGCAGAGATGTATCAATGGAATTTTCTTTAAGCAACTCATCGTATAAGGTTATATTTTCCGTTACCAGTAAGAGTTTGAGCATAGGGCTTCCTTGCTTCGAAAAGATGAGTAATCCCGCCGTACACCAGCTAAAATATAACAGGGGAAAGCATGAATTCAAAAACTATGGCAATCGTCGTCCTTCTCTTTGGTACTTTTGTGGTACTTCTGCGTGTTTCTTTCTCCCTCGGTGATTTATACGACGTACCCCGCGACTATTTGGAATCCTTTGGTTTTCACTTCCATGCAGACTCCTACCGTATTGACCTTCGCGGCCGTTTTGTCTATTCTGATGTCGCGGTACGCACAGAGGATGGACAGGAGTATTTTCGTGCAGATACCATACAGGGGCGCATCCCTCTTTTTAGAGCGATGCAGCTTCGTCAGACCTTACGGCGTGGTGAAGAAGATGTATGGCCCCGCCTCTTGGATCTGCGTTCTGTGCGCATAGAAAATATATCGGCGACAGTGCCCTTTGAAGAGACGGCGGCTCAGGTGGAGCGGGGGAGGCTTGACATAGGCGGCCGTGGAAACAGCTTACGCGGAATCTTTTCGGCTGATCGTGGGCTTTTAGGCCCCTTTACAGTAGACTCTCTGTCTCTCCCCGTAACCCTTGAAGAGACTCAGCTTATGGCTACGTCAGCCAGCCTGACTCTTGCAGAGGGAGTATTGACCTTTGATGGATTGTATGATCATGAAAAAAAGGCACTTCAAGGGAATCTTCGCGGTGACTCGCTTTCTTTGGAAGCACTTCTTCCGGAAGCACGTTTGGGAGGACAGCTCTCTTTTTCTTTCTCCTCAGATACTCTTACAATTCCAGATATACGAAACCCCTATCGTCTCTCAGGGAACGGGCGATTTTCCCTTGAAAAGTTTTCCGATTCAGAAAGCGATTACCTCCAGCGGGCCCGGCGGGAGTTGGCGCGCATTGGTATTGCCGACCTTGATTTTGACCACATAGGAGGAGACGTACGGCTGCGAAACGGGATTGTGGAAAGTCACGAGATCTCCTGCATACACGACTATTACTCCTTACATCTTGCGGGTATGTATCTGCTTGTCCCGGGAACCTTTGCCTATTCCATAGAGGGGCGTATCTCCCCTGAGTTTCGCACCTATGTACGTCCTGTCATATGGGATGCCCTTATCGAGGATGAAAAGATTGATGGAGGACGCCTGTTTTATGGTACCATGGAAGGGCGTCCAGAGGCATATCGTGTTTCTGTTGATGCTGAAATTATAAAAAGAGGGGTTCGTGGATTCTTTCGTAACATATTCAACTAACCTTAAGTATATTTAGATGGTATGAATATCACTTTTCCGTGGAGGATACTATGGAGAATACATTCTGGGATAATGTTCGCAGTAGTATTAATGCCGGTGTTGCAGTTTCAAAAGATGCCATCAATCACTATTCACAGCTTGGGAAGTTAAAAATTGAAAAATTTCAGGCTGAAAAACGTATTGAAACAGCCTTTAAAGACCTTGGACAACGTGTGTATGATATGAAAAAAGATGGGTTGGACGCGTCCATTGCCGCCGATGTTGCCGTAGAAAGCTTTGTTGCAGATATCGATGAAAATTATGCTGGTATTGCTCGGCTTGATTCCGAAATTACAGAGTTAAAAGAGCGCGAAGCACAGGAAGAGGAACCTTCTTCACAAGAGGAACAGGCAAAAAAGGACGCCTAAGTGCTCACAAAAAAAACGGTTCTGCTTCGAGTAAAGTTACTCCGTAATGAGGGAAAACGGAAACGGCGCATCCTGCGAAACCTCTTTCTATTTTCTCTCTTTTTGGTTCTTTTGGGGGTTCGTTTCTGGATTCTACCCACTCTTTCACAGGAGAAAGAGCGGGTCTCCTTTCGTGAACGTAACCTTCATAAGCGCGTTGAGACCTTGGCTTATCGCACTGAATCCGTGGGGCGTCTTAAAGCAGATATTGGTGCGGAGATTTCATCCTTGAAAGAACATAATTCCTGGCTTATGGTTTCGGATACGGCGGAGGATACCCGCACCGTACCATGGGATACGTCTCTATTTCGTGATATCCCCTTTCTTACTTCATATGTTGATAGCCTCCACGGTGAGTTTGCTACCATTGCCCAGGCGATTTCAGAGGGGAATAATATCTTTTCTGATATTCCCGTTATAAAGCCCTTGCCTGATTCTGTAAGATTTTATCAAACAAAGAGTTTTGGGACCTACAAAAGCCATTTTGATCATCGCGAACAGATGCATAACGGTGTTGATTATACTGCTCCCGTGGGGGCACCTGTCATTGCAACGGCGGGGGGAGTGGTGCGTGAAAGGGGAGAAGACTCTTTTTGGGGAAAGTATGTACGTATCCGACATAGCCAAGGTGTGGAAACTTTTTATGCTCATTTAGATGAGATCTTTGTGCGGCGCGGTCAGCGTGTGTCCAAGGGACATCGAATTGGGGCGCTTGGAGAGACGGGGTATTCCGTCGGCCCGCATGTTCATTATGAGGTACGGATACAAGGAACGCCCGTAGATCCTGAGGCCTATATGGTGTCCTATGAATAATCTCTGTGCCGTACTTCTCTGCCTTTGTATGAGTTATGGCGTTGCCATGGCCTCTTCTGATTCATCTCGAATGTCTGCAAAGGAGCAGGTTGTGGCGGGGGTAATTATCCTTGAAGACAATGCACGCTTTCTGACACCGGCTGACAAAGCACGGTTCCTACAGGCACTTCTTGATGTTACAGGACACTCTGTAACGGATGTGATAGATATATTACACCACTATGATGACTCACCTGAACAATGGCTGCAATTGCTTGACCGTATCTTGCAGCAGATGGAGGATGAATAATAATGGATCTACTGTTTTATACATCTCTTTTCTTTTTTTTCCATGCCTATGTTTTTTTTCCGCGTGGTATGAACTGGTTGGGGAAACGCTGGAAAAAAGGGATCGCCCGAGACGATACGTTTCTGCCCACGGTGTCTCTTTTTATTCCCGCCTACAATGAAGAGAAGGTGATTGCGGAGAAACTGGAAAACACTCTTTCCTTGGAGTATCCTCGGGAAAAACTGGAAATTCTGGTTTGTTCAGATAAGAGCAGCGACCGGACCAACGAGATAGTGACGACGTACGCAGAGAAGTACCCATCCATTACCTTTCATGCCTATACAGAGCGAAGTGGGAAAACGGGGATGATTAATAAGGCTGTCCCCGATGCACGGGGAGATATCATCGTTTTATCTGATGCTAATACCATGTACGAAACAAAGGCTCTTCGCACAATTGTATCGGCCTTTGCCGCCCCTGATATAGGGGCTGTGTTAGGGGCCTTGCGTCTCTATGTCCCCCGCGGAGTACAGGGGTTGAAAAAGGAAGTTACCTATCGTCAGAGTGAAGCCAATATCAAATATGGTGAAGGTCTTTTTGGGTATGCCATGGGTGCTTTCGGTGGGTTTTATGCCATACGAAAAGCATATTTTCAGCCTTTACCAGCCAATGCGTATTCCAATGATGATTTTCTGATTCCCGTGCGCATGATTCAGAAGGGGCTTCGGGTTATCTTTGATCCTGAGGCTCGTGCGTACGAAGAAACCGGTGAGACTCTTTCAGAGGAGTTTTCTCGTCGTGTACGAATTGGAGCGGGGAATTATCAATCTTTCTCACTCTTACCCCGAATGCTATCGCCACTTCATCCACTTCGATTGTTCTTTTATCTCTCTCATAAGGTGTTGCGCTGGTTTTCTCCGTTCCTCCTTGTAAGTATGTTTGTGTCCAATATGCTTCTGCTTCAGCAACCGCATTTTGTGACAATTTTTATGGGACAACTCCTGTTCTATATTCTTGCGGGTGTCGGGTGGCTCTGTTACCGGTGTGGCATATCAATTCCGTTATTGTCATCGCTTGCGCATTTTGTTTCTATGAATATAGCCCTGCTTTTTGGTTTTTTCCGATTCTGTCGGGGCATAAAAAGTGCGACATGGTCCAGCACAGAAAGGGGAAATGCATGAGAGTAGCCGTAATCACGGAGGAAGACCTTTTCTATGTGCGTGAGTTTTTTTGTGAGTTCCTTCCCCGCGCACGTCATAGTGAGTACGAGATTTGTGGGGTCACAATTCTTCCGGCGTTCAATAAAGGTTCAACCTGGGCGTTGGCACGACAGATGTATGGATTCTATGGTATGCGTGATTTTATCCGTATGGGGTGTGCCTATGCATATCGAAAGTTTCGTAAGAAGACAATACGTTCCCTGGTTGAGCAGGAACGTATTCCCTGTATCGATGTTGCATCGGTTCATAGTGAAGCGTATCTCTCGTGGCTTAAGGACGAAAAAATAGATGTCCTTGTATCTGTGGCTGCACCGGTTATCTTTAAAAAAGAACTCTTAGGGATTCCTCCACGGGGATGTCTCAATTCTCATTCCGCTCTTTTGCCGGAAAACCGTGGAATGATGCCCGTATTTTGGGCTTTATATAAGGATGCCCCCGAACTTGGTGTAACGATTCATACAATGGAAGAAGAGGTTGATCGGGGACATATGCTTGTGCAGGAACGTGTCCCCATCGGGCAGGAGAGTTTAGATGAGATGATCCGTAAAACAAAGAAAATTAGTGCACGTCTCATGGATCACGTTCTTGCTCAGATGGTTCATGAGGATGTGGTTGGAACTCCCATTCCAGCGGGAGGATCTTATCAAACATTTCCGACTCCAGAGGAAGTGCGGGATTTTAAGAAAAAGGGAAAACGGTTGCTCTAATGACCTGTATGCATGCCCTCTCCATAGATCTTGAAGATTGGTTTATGGTGCAAAATTTTGCCAATCGATACTCCCATGCCGACTGGGATCGTCTTGAGCTTCGTGTTGCTGCAAATACGGCGAAGCTTTTGGATCTCTTTGATGAATGTGGAGTGCGGGCGACTTTTTTTGTTCTGGGGTGGATTGCACACCGCCTGCCGGATTTGATCACTGAGATAGAGCATCGTGGTCATGAGATCGGTACACATGGCTATGGACATGAGCGCGTGATTGACTTGGGACCGGAGGCATTTCGCAGAGATCTCTTTGTCTCCCTCGAGCACCTTGCTAGATGTGCGAAAAATCCAATTATCGGATTCCGTGCCCCGTCTTTTTCAGTTGATCCTACGCAAGACTGGATCTTTAAAACACTCTCTGATGCGGGAATTCTCTACGACTCGTCCTTGTTTCCTGTGCCCTTTCATCCAGATTACGCCAATGCGGGGGTTCCCTTAGAGCCATACGAGATACGTCAAGGCCTGATGGAATTTCCCATGACCTGTATTCCGCGCTTTGGCATGAATATTCCCTGTAGTGGCGGTGGGTATTTCCGTATGTTTCCCTATCAGTGGTTTAAATATGGATTCCGCCATTGCGAAAAACACGGCCGACCAGGTGTGTTTTATCTACATCCGTGGGAGATAGATCCGGGGCAGCCTCGTGTTACGGGACTACCTCTTTCAAAAAGGTTTCGCCACTATGTGAATCAGCATAAAACCTATCCACGGTTACGGAGATTATTGCACGATTTCTCTTTTTCTCCCCTAAAAGATGTATTGGAGCTGGGATAATGAAGTACAGACTCCTTGGGAAAACAGGTATCGAAATCTCTGAGATAGGCCTTGGCTGTTGGGCCCTTGGTGGGCCGAATTGGCATGGCGGATACCCCAATGGGTGGGCTCCCTGTGATGAATCAGAGGTGCGTAAAGGTGTTTCCTATGCTCTTGATCACGGGGTAACCCATTTTGATACTGCTGATGTGTACGGTGATGGACGGGCAGAACGCCTTCTGGCCCTATGCCTGGGGAAGCGGACGAGGGATGTGGTTATTGCCAGTAAGGTGGGGTGGTTCCGTGGAACTGGTGAGCATGCCTACACCCCCCTTAATATTCGTCACCAATGTGAGCAGTCACTCATGAATTTACAACGTGAAGTGATAGATCTGTACTATTTTCATCATGGAGATTTCGGTCCAGATGATGTGTATTTGGATGATGCCGTTGCGGAGATGCGGAAGCTACAGGAAGAAGGAAAAATTCGTGCCATTGGTCAATCGGCCTACTCGCAAAAAGATTTTAAGCGCCTTTTTCCTGTCGTACAGCCCGATGTCTGCCAAAGTTGGGCGCATATGATGGATTACCATTTTATAGAGAAGAATAGTGATCTTATGCAATTATGTGAGCGGTATGATTGCTCCTTCGTAGGGTTTTCGCCCTTGAACCAAGGGTTGTTGCTACATAAGTATCGGCCGGAAAACCCTCCCGTCTTCGGTGAAGGAGACCATCGCCGTGGACAAAAGAAATTCATGAAGAAATCCCTTGAACAAGTAACTGCCGCCATGCAGCAGATTGAACATCGTTTTGGTACAACTCCAGAAGAGTTAAGTCGTGTGGCCTTGCAGTTTGTATTGTATCATAAAAATGTTGCAGGGGTTATCCCAGGGTTTCGTACTCTGCAACACGTACAACAAAATATACACTATGCTGATTCTCCCCTTACACGGGATGATATTGCTTATGTGTATAAAAATTTTTAGCGTAGAAAGGTTCTGCCGGTAATGAATTACAGAGGATTAGAACTCGATAAATTTCAGGAAGACGCAATTCAGGCTATTGAAGAGAATACTTCCGTCTTAGTATCTGCCCCAACGGGGTGTGGAAAAACAATTGTAGCAGAGTATGCCGTAGAAAAAGTGATTAACGAGGGGGGACGGGTTGTTTATACAGCGCCGATCAAAGCCCTTTCAAATCAGAAGTATCGCGATTTTAAACTGCGATTTGGCGATGATGCTGTGGGCATCCATACGGGAGATCTTTCTATTAATCCTGATGGTCAGATTTTGGTGATGACCACGGAAATCTTTCGGAATATGATTCTTGAGGGGGCTCAACGCCTTGAAAATGTGCGGTATACAGTTTTCGATGAAGTTCACTTTATCGATGATGAAGAGCGGGGGACCGTGTGGGAGGAATCAATTATTCTTGCACCAAAACATATCCGTTTTGTCTGTCTCTCAGCGACAGTTCCAAATATTGATCGCTTGGCAGAATGGATGGAGGTTGTTCGTGAACAGAAAATTGCCGTGGTATGTGAGACGGAACGTCCTGTTCCCCTTAAGATGCACCTTTTCAGTGCAAAATATGGGCCGGTTTCTTTTGATCTGCTCAAAGAGCGGTACGTCAAAAATCCCAAGCAACGCAAACGGTTTCGGTTTCGCAAGCCCTCTCCGAAACGATTAATCAAAAATATCGTCCGAAAAGAGCGTGATCCCATACTGTATTTTGTGTTTAATCGCAAAGGGTGCGAAGAAAATGCCCGTCGTATGGCCGTGCTCAACCTTCTTTCCGATGAAGAACAGGTGGAGCTTGATACCATGGTTGACACCTTAATTCATATGTATCAAATTGAAGATTACAGCCGTTTGGACAATATGGAGCGGTTATGGCGCCGTGGTATTGCCTATCACCATGCCGGAATATTGCCTGCGGCAAAGGAAATTGTAGAACGATTGTTTGCCACGGGACTTATCAAGCTTCTTTTTTGTACGGAGACCTTTGCCCTTGGGGTGAATATGCCTGCTCGAACGGTTGTGTTTGATGATGTCGAGAAATTTAACGGCGTGGAGTTCCAATATCTGAGTAATCGTTCCTTTCAGCAGATGGCAGGAAGAGCAGGACGGCGCGGCTTAGATGATATTGGCCATGTCTACTGTCATATTATCCCTGAAACAGTTGAAGAAAAAGAAATAAAACGACTTTTCTACACAGAGAGTGAACAAGTAGAAAGTCGTTTCTTTGCATCATATTCGACAATTCTTAGCTTGTATAGTCGGTTTGGAGAAGAGGCCTTTGTTCTTTTCCGAAAAAGCTTGCGTAACTTTGTAAAAGGGACGTTTCACTTATCTGCGTCATATAAAAAAGAGGAAGATCAGATTCGTCGCCGCGTACGTTTTCTTCAGAAAAACGGCTATCTTGACGGACAAAATCTCACTCCCAAAGGTCGCCTTGCCTCTTTGGTAAACGGCTATGAGATACAGGCGGCAGAACTCTATTATCGACGTATCTTTGATGCTCTTTCGCCGCAGGAAATCTGTGTTGTTTTGGGAGCACTCATTACAGAAAGCAGAAAAAAAGATGGGCCACTCAGTGATTTTGAGATAACCACTGATGGCGGTAAGATTATTCGTAAACTACGGCAGAAAGAGTTGAAAGAGGGGATTAAAGATCCTATTCCTGAACTTGATTATCGTTTGGCAGCGCCAATCTTATCTTGGGTAAATGGCGGCAGCCTCGGAGACCTTCTTGCCTTTGGGGTACCCGAGGGAGATCTGATTCGTGTATTGCGTATGGTTGTTCAGTTAATCCGGGCCATTAAAGCAAATATTGAAGATCCGGTTACCATTGAGAAATTGGCAGAATGCAGATTGCTGATTAATCGTGGTGTCGTAGATGCAGAGGCAGAACTGAAGGTTGAAAGTACTCCCCTTGATATATAGGAGGTTCTATGGCTGATAAGATTACAATTACGCGAAATCCCGCACGGGAAGAGCTTGATCGCATGGGCGTTTTTTCTTGGCCCATATGGGAAAAGGAAGTGTCTTGCTTTCCTTGGACCTACGATGCAGAGGAGGTCTGCTATATTCTCCAGGGCGCGGTGCGGGTTACCACGTCCCATGGAGAAGTGTTTTACATTGAAGCAGGTGATCTTGTCACTTTTCCACAAGGCCTTTCATGTGAGTGGGATATCACCGCGGATCTCAAAAAACATTACTCCTTTGTGTAAGGAATGCCCTCGCGTCTAAAGTACTCTTCTGCAGACTGCAGATAGGAATCATTTCCCGGTGCAACAATATGGCGCCGGGCAAAGAGGCGTCCACCGCTGTGTGCATCTCCCATATAGATTGTTGTATCCCGTGTGGCTCGTTTTCCCCGACGACCAAGGTCTTGTGCCCATTGTAGGGCATCAGCGTAAGCATAACTCAACTCATGTTGTACTGCAGAATCCCCCAATCGATACATATTGGCAATGGCCCACGTGAAATGCCACTGATCAAAGGATGTTTCGATATTATCCTTATATGTAAAGTAGAGTTCTCCTATGCGAGCAGCCTCTTCAGCCGTGAGCTCTTGGTCTTTGATAACCCAAAATACTAAGCTGTTGCGTCGGTCGGTGCTTTGCATCATCTGTTCTGCCACAAGCAGAGTTTGCGAAATATCTATGTGTTCTACGCGAGCTTCCTGGCGTTCATGGGTCATATAGCGCATACACGAGCTCAAAAACAGTACTGTAACTAACAGGTATAGTCGTCTCATCTCTTCCTCCTCAGTATGGGTCTATTGTAATATATGTCATTGAGAGACGCGGAGGAGGAGGCTCCTTTACGGTAAAGAGATATGGTGTCCTTTTTTTATACGTATACGCCCTTTTTTATAGAGACTTCCCACGGTTTTTTTGAATGTTTTTTTGCTCATGGAAAAGGCGTTCTGAATAGACGCTGCATCACTTTTGTCATGATAGGGGAGCACCCCCCCCGGAGCAGCCTGCAATGCAGCGAGTATTTGCTGTTCTAACTCATCCCGTTGTCCTGCCGAAGCGGGGGCAAAGGTGAGATCAATCTTTCCATCATCTTGGACAACCTTTACCGTCGCCGTATAGGATGTTCCAACCGTAAGAAGAGAACTTTCCTGAGGAGGAAACATTCCACTCCATTGACCGTTTACTACCGCTAAGGCACCGTGAGGAGAAATATGATACACCATGGCTGATACGTCTGCTGGTGTGGCAAGATCGCTCTCCGCCGGTTGTTGAAGATGTGGCCCGAGACGAGTTGTGCCGTAGAGGCGTCCCGTGTCATCGTCACGACAGAGGTATACCACGGCGGTTTCGTCTTTTTTTAGAGGTGAAAACATTTGGAAATACGGGATAAGGAGTTCCTTAGTAAGCCCCCAGTCGCAAAAGGCACCCATGGCGTTTACATCAGTGACGGTAAGGGGAGCAAATGTATGGAGTCGTAGGGCAGGAGTACGAAGGGTTGCCGTGGGACGATCCTCAGAATCGCAGTAGAGAAACACGCGAAGTGTGTCATTTTCGGCAAGAGATTCGGGTGTCTCTGCACGGGGCAAGAGTACTTCCTCTCCCGACGTGGTGGTAAGAAATGTGCCAAAATCGGTAAACCGAGTAACCGTGAGGGAAGCATATTCACCTGTATGAATCATTGGGAACGCTCCTTAAGATAGATACATATAATCATAGTACCAGCTCCAAATAGAAACGCTGTTAGAGCCGGAAGAAGCGTGTCACCTGAAGGAGCTTGGTTGATAGCCGTAATAAGTTCGTACCCTTCAACTCTAACGATTTCTCCGTCTTCTCGAAGAAATACTTCCGGGAGTATCTGTCGTTCCTTGAAAGGCCAGAGGGTGTAAAGAGAGCCAAGAATAAGCCCTGTTAGAAAACTCATGGTACCGTCATGAAACCGCTGTAAGGTTGTATGAATAACCTTTACAAAAAATATCAGACCAAAGAGCATCCCCATGGCCATGATTGTAAGAAGTAGTATGTGTTCTGGCGCGGGAGAACGCAGGAGGGCTGATATGGCTGAGATAACCACTAGGTATTGTCCAAGCATCAGAAGTATTAAAGAGCCGCTGAGACCGGGGAGTATCATGGCTGCCATGGCAAGGGCACCACTGATAAATACGGCTCCGTAGGTTCTCGGGGAGTAGGCTGTCTGCTTGAGGGGGCTTTCATCGGCTGAAGTTTCATCCTCGGCATAATACCGCGCCTCATATTGAGCAGAACGGCTGAGGGTTGTTTCCACGGGCTGGTCGAAGCTGGAGAGTCCGAGGGAAAGAAATCCGCCCATAAGGAGGGGTAAAAAAAGCGAAATGGAGGGAGTTCTTAGGAGTCGTATAGGAATATAACTTGAGATAAGAATTAGCCCAAAGAAAAAGGCATAGGTAATCGTATGGTGTGATTCAAGAAGAATGGTTATTACATGGGAGAGCGTAAAAAGCGCAAGGGCCGCGCCTCCCACAAGACGTACAAGGAAGAGTAGGTCTTCTCGGGGATGAGCCAGGGGGCGGGACTGTTTTCTGAAGGGTACTATACAGTTACCGAAGTCGAACAATAGCTGCATCGGATGTATGCTGCTGAGGATGGTAATCAGACGTTCGTACAATCCGAGAATAAGAAGAAATGTACCTCCGGATACGCCGGGTATGATATTTGCTGCTCCGACAACATAGCCAGCCAGAAGTTCTTTTATGGTTCTGTTCACTTATTCCCTCTCTTTCCATCCTTGTTCGCCAATGAGGGGAACAAAGACAACATCAGTATAGGTGGTTCGCTCTATGCGGTCTGGGCGTTTTTTATATACTTCAAGACGCTGATTTTCACGGTCTCCTGTGGGAATCACCAAGATTCCTTCAGGAGTAAGTTGTTGCAAAAGCCGTGTCGGTACTGCCGGTGCTCCCGCCGTGACAATAATACGATCAAAGGGGGCATAATGCGGCCATCCACAGGTGCCGTCCCCGTATTTACAAATAATATTTTTAATGCCGCAACGGGTAAATGCGTCCCGTGCTTTAAAGGATAGTTCCTTAATACGTTCCACCGTAAAAAGCCGGTGCGTAAAATAACGCAGAACCGCACTTTGGTATCCCGACCCCGTGCCAATTTCCAAGACTTTCATGTCTGGTTGTACATCAAGAAGTTGCGTCATAAGGGCAACAATAAAGGGTTGAGAAATTGTTTGGTTATGATCAATGGGAAGGGTAATATCTTCATATGCCTTATGAGAAAGGCCTGGGTCAACAAAGGCATGGCGGGGCACTGACTCTATGGCATGCAGTACCTGTTCATTGGTAATTCCTTTGGTACGAAGCTTTCGTACTAATCGACCCCGGGCGACATCCGGGGGTAAAAAATGAAAAGAGTCCATTTTAACTATTCCATAGAAGCGATATTTTGGTACTTCCCACGGCAAAGATCCACCGCAGGGTATCGGTAAGGTGTGAGATATGGCTTGGTCCATCCTCTATGTATACTGTTTTTACCGGCACTGAATCTACCTCATATTGAGCCGCACGAAGGCGAAGAAGCACTTCCGATTCAAATTCAAATTTTCGAAATCGGGTGTGTATCCGCATAAAGACAGGTAGATTATACGCGCGAAATCCACATTGTGAATCCTCGATAAACCGCATGCAGAGAAGAGAGAGTGCGAGAGAAGTGAGTTTGTTTGAAAGCATACGAAGTATGGGCATTTGTCCGAAAGACATGTTCCGTACGCCGAAAATGAGGGCACAATGAGCTGGAGCATGCAGTATTGCATACAGAAAATGGGGAATGTCACTGGGCCGGTGTTGCCCATCGGCATCCATGGTGATTACCCACTCATAGTGGTGCACAAGGTGGAAAAACCCCGTACGGAGTGCTGCACCTTTTCCCCGGTTTTTGGTGTGAGAAAAACACACAATTCCCAGGGAGGAACAGAGGGCTTGCGTAGCATCGGTAATACCGTCATTGACGACGTAAATATGTTGGGCGGGATAAAACTCAAGCAACTGCGGAATAAACGTACGGAGTTCTTTTTCCGCCCGGTATGCAGGGATGAGTATGGCGGGAGTTCCCTTATGTTGTGACATGTGAGAGCAGTTTTGAGATAAGGGGTGGAAGAAGGGTCTTTTCGCCCTCTTTAATAAATGACTCATACTCTGATACAGCCGAATGATCAGCTGTGTCAGACACTAGTTTAATAACAGCTATGGGGAGATTGTACTCATACCCGACATGCGCCAGGGAGGCGCTCTCCATATCAACAGTAAGAATTTCAGGACTGATTTTACTGATTCTGTTTCGCCGTTGCCTATCTGCTACAAAGGTGTCGGCACTTCCCATACACCCCCGGTGCAGAGAACCTTGTTTTATTTCCTTCGAAAGAGAAAGTATTTCTATAATACGATGCGTGAGGTCTTTGTTTGCCGAAAATCGTGAAAAACCATGCAAGGGAATTTCACATGTTGTACCTCCTAAGGCACTTACATCCGCATCATATTGCACAAAACTTTCAGGAACTATAATATCTCCGGGGATAATGTTGTTTCTGAGTGATCCGCAAAATCCAAATAGAAAGAGTTGATCTACGGAGAAATGAATCGCCAATACGGTTGCAGCAAGGGAGGTTGCCACCTTACCGTGACTGGTAGATACGGCCACCACTTCGGTTTTACCGTAGAACCCGTGTACATAGGTGTTCAGACCAAGGCGGGTTGCCTGCTTTTTTTCCAGTTGTTCCTGAAGCCAAGCGAAAGAAGTATGACCCGTGAGAAGAACACCAATTTTCATATACAGAGCCTCAGCTTGGGTCGCTCAAGATGTTTTCAAGGTTATTAAAGCGTGCATCATAGTCTTCTATGGACTTTTCAATAACCCGATGAGCATCGTCAATACCGTAGGTATGGGTTATTTTAACATTGCGCTTTTCACCGGGGAGATCTTTGTATGTAAGAAAATAGTGTTTTAGTCGATCGATAACCATATCAGGAACATCGGAGATGTCGCGATAATCTCCATACACCGCGTCGTGATTTAGCACGGCAACAATCTTATCATCTGCTTCGTTGCCGTCAAGCATGCGGAATCCACCGATTGGCTTTGCGCTTACAATAATATCGCCATGAACAATACTTTTCTCTGTAAGGATACAAATATCAATGGGGTCTCCATCACCTTTTATACTTGCATCTTCTGTTTTGTCCTGGCTGATCTGAGCAACTCGTTTTCCCGAATATGTTTGCGGAATAAACCCGTAAATGGCTGGTACAACGTTACTATATTTTTGCGGACGATCAAGGTAGAGGTAGCCACTGGCCTTGTCTACTTCGTATTTTACGGTATCGGTTGAGACCATCTCAATAAATGATGTTACTACTTCCGGTGCATTTTTTCCAATAGATATGCCGTGCCATGGATGTGACTTATAGCGTAGGCCCATGAGGCGTGCAACAATTGGATCAACTATTTTATTTCCCATACGTTTCTCCTTCCAGAACGCCTATATAATATACTACGGTCACAGGAGATGCAACTTCTTTTTACTCTTTGCGGGAACGGGTTAGTTTTTCTGCTGTTGCATAGGCTTCGCAAAGACTTTCCGGTGAGGCACAATTTTTCCCGGCAATACCGAAGGCGGTACCATGACCAACGGAGGTGCGAATAATAGGGAGCCCGATTGTAACATTTACTCCTCGTTCAAAATCGCGGGATTTCAACGCCACAAACCCGTGATCATGTAACATTGAAACCACCCCATCAAATTCG
The DNA here is from genome assembly GCF_000474745.1 of Chitinivibrio alkaliphilus ACht1. Lineage (NCBI taxonomy): Bacteria > Pseudomonadati > Fibrobacterota > Chitinivibrionia > Chitinivibrionales > Chitinivibrionaceae > Chitinivibrio > Chitinivibrio alkaliphilus. Next base: position 101,353 of record NZ_ASJR01000002.1, read on the forward strand.
CCTTTAAAGGCGTTCATAAAGACCGTGTCAGGGGGCAGAGGTCCTACAACAGCCATGCCTTCTTTGCGGGCATGGGTCACCGCAGGTAAAATATGTTCATAATCTTCATTGCCGAAGATCCTATTCTCACCGGCGTGGGGGTTGAGACCGGATACGGCAATACGTGGGTTGTCTATACCCAGCAAGCACAATTCTTGGTGGAGCAGGCGAATATTAGAAAGAACAAGGGGTGGCTTAACCTTATCGAGAGCCTCACGAAGAGAACAATGGCTTGTCACATGTACAACGGAAACGCCGTCAAGGGAGAACATCATTGTATAGGAACTGCATCCCGTCTTTTCTGCAAAAATTTCGGTATGTCCCGGATAGGCAATGCCCGCCATATGGAGAGCTTCTTTATTAATGGGGGCAGTAACAACGGCAGAGACCTGCTGAGATTGGGCCAGCTCAATAGAACGGCAAATGTAGGAATAGGCCGCAGCGCCACACTCCTTAGAAAGAATACCCGGTTTCCATGAGAATGGTGGCATATCCTGCTCCAGCACAGGTATCACCCCCGGCTGTATCTCCTGAGGATCTGTTACTCTTTGAAGGGGGGGGGCAGGCTCTGTAAGGCACGCAGCGTAATAGGAGAGTACTTCCATAGAACCAATCACAAGGGGCGGTGTGGTAAGAGTGGGGAGTTTGCTGAAAAATTTGAGAATAATTTCTGGGCCAATACCTGCGGGATCTCCCATGGTTATGGCTATGGGGGGATGTGTCATAGGCTTCCTTTTATCGATAGAGGGCGCGGCACCCAAGAAGTGCGGCAAGATGATTTGGAATACAGCGGTGTAGCACTCGCACAGCGATGGCGACACGACCGGCACAGGAGTAGGCATGATGTTTCTGACCATCAGCAAACGCTTTTTGTACCACTTTTTCCGGTGCTGTTTTTTGTGTAAAATATCGTTTTTTTATTCCGGTACTTTTGCTTATTCTGTGAAAGGGGGTGTCTACGGAGGAAGGAGTTACGGTTACCACGGTAATATCCGGACGAAGTTCCTCACGTAGACTTATGCCCAAACTTGTGGTAAATGCCTTTGATGCTGCGTATACGGCATAATTGCCCAAGGGAGAAAAGCCGGCAATGGAAGATAGGAGGAATAGAGTGCTGCCTTTGCCCATGGCAGGAAGAGCACAGTGGATGATGTCTACCACGGCGCGACAATTCAGATCAACCATGGTAAGCTGGTCTGTATAGGATGATTGCCGAAATGGGCCTGCCTTTCCCATGCCTGCAGAAATAACAAGGTATGATATGCACGCCTTTGTTGTATGTAAGGCGTGCTCAATTTCGTGACCTACTGCTTTTGTTGTACAATCTCCCGGAAAGGTTCGTATGCGTGTTTTGCAGGAGCTCTGTATTTTCTCTAAGACAGTGATTCGTCGCCCAGAAACCCATATTTCATCCACTTCAGAGAGGGTGTCGATATGTTCTACAAAGGCGTATCCAATTCCAGATGTAGCACCAGTGATAAGGGCTATCTTCATAAATCATCTCCACAACAGGTTCAGTATAAATATATTTTATCGGGGTGGTTGGGTGTGAGACAGGAGTTCTATGAAAATAACACGACAAAGAGCGTGGATACTCTACGGATGGGCAAACTCGGCCTATGCACTCCCTGTTTTAGCAGCCTTTTTTCCCATTCTATTCACTGAGTACTGGGGAGCGACACTCTCACCAAGCGCTGCTTTTTCATGGCTTGGCGCAGCAAACTCTTGGGCAGGTTTTGTTGTAGCTGTGGCATCTCCCTTTGCTGCAGCCTTTGCGTCCACCTCGGGTAGACGTAAGAGTTATCTTATATTTTGGGCTCTCGCGGGCATTGTCTCAACAGCGGGGTTATCTCTGATTGGGGTGAATCAATGGGGGGCCTCCTTGGCTCTTTTTGTTGTTTCCCAAGTCTCATTTCAGCTATCGGTTCTGTTTTATGATACGCTTTTGTATGATGTCTCAACGGAACAGAATAGACATCTCGTTTCCGCCAAAGGGTTTGCCTATGGTTATCTTGGAGGGGTTCTCCTTTTTCTCGGAAATAGTGCTATTCTTCGTTGGCACGAACAACTCCCTGGTATAGATGGAGTATACCATGCCGCCAAGGTGTCTCTGATTTGCGCAGCTGTATGGTGGCTTGTTTTTGCACAACCTCTATTCTGCGCAAATTTTACTCCAAAAGTGAAAACGCCCCCTCCACATCGGTTTCGTAGATCCCTTGCATTGCTGAAAGATGATTTGAATATTTTGTTAGGGGATAGAAATATTCTTTTTTTTATTATCGCCTATTGGTTTTATATAAACGGTGTGCTCACCTTAATATCCATGAGTTCTGGCATGGCTCTAGCCATCGGTGTGAGTAACTCTGCTGTTATTGTCGCCCTGATTTTTGTACAGTTTGCGGCATTTCCTTGCTCCCTGCTTGCCGGACGAGCAGCTTCAAGAGGGAGTGCTCGTCGTGTGTTGCTGTTGCTTGTCGGTGGCTACAGTATCCTTGTTGCATCATCCCTTTTCTTTCTTCGCGGCACCTACAGCTTTTTTCTTTTAGCTCTGGGTGTCGGGATGCTTCAAGGGGGAACACAAGCGGTAAGCAGATCTTATTTTCTGAGTCTCATCCCTGGGGAGAAGCAAACATCTTTTTTTGGGATTTATTCAATGGTCGGTCGTTTTTCCATGATTCTCGGGCCTGCGATTATCTCTCTCATAACCTACGGACTTACTCAGTTTTTCCAATATCGGTATGAGTATACCCTAATCCATATTTATTATGCACGCACGTTACCTGTACGCGCCGGGTTTTCTTCAATCGCCCTGTTCTTTCTTATTGGGTGGCTGTTTCTGTATTCTATTGGTACGTGTTCTGCTGGTATCGAAAATCGTGCTGAGGCGTAAAAATACGCCATGGAGCATAGGATGGGTGGTATTTTGCCATGGCCGTTCCCTTGGCAAAGTGGGGAAGGATTGCTCCCCGCGTACGTCCTTGTGAGTAGCGGGGACGACATTGTAATTTTTCCAAAACATCTTGTGGAGAGTCAAAGGGGTATACACCGCGAGCCGCAAAGTGGGGAGGCGTAGCGGTATAGCGGGAGGGCATGCCAGTATAGAAAGAAAAGCGGCTATACCCAGCTTGTTTTGCAAGGGAAAGAACTCGCTTATTCCAAAGCCCGAGAGGAAAAGAGAGGGCTTCTACGGGCATTCCCAGAAGGTCTTCCAAATCTTTTTTTGATCCCTCCAATTCATACAAACACTCTTTAAGAGAAAGTTGTCGAAGGTCACGGTGATGCATGGTATGACTGCCTATTTCAAATCCTCGTTCTGCTATTTCACGAATATCAGCGGCAGAAAGATAGGATCTTTTTCCATAGATATCCAGGGGAGAAGATCCGTGCAAAGCCCCACTGATAATAAAGATAGTTGCATTATGGCCGTGGGTTTCTAAAAAGGGGAGAGCGTGTTCTTTAATCGATGAAAAACCGTCGTCAAAGGTGAGTACCATATCCGTTGAACCGGCATACTCGCGTAGCGATGTGATAGTATAGTGAGCAGCAACTGTTGTAATAATATCCTCAAAGGTATGGCGGGAAATTTCAGAGAGGGTACGAAGTTTTGGCGGTGTTATATATATATTATGAAAGAGTAGGCACGGTGGTGTCTTACCACTTGTTGCTCCGATATACCATATGGCCATAAGGCCTGTGAAAAACGGAAGCAGAGTTAGTATCAGAAGAAATACCATTTTATGAGGAGTGAGGCTTGTGCAAGATACATGGAATTGTCCCTTTTGCAATTTTGAATTGGCTAGAGACGCTCAATTTTGTCCGAATTGCGGCTCCGATGAGAGCACGGGATGGTCTGATATGGGGGGGTATGATCAGAACGATCTTCATGAACATGATTACGAACAGAGTGTTCGGAATGAGTTTGGCCACACCGAAAAGCACGCTGATTGGCAGGCCTTTGTAAAAACGGTTATCATTCTGTTGCTCATAGTTCTCTTATTTTTTATCATGAGCATATTCTGAGACATTAATATTAAGGAATGGGTCATTTTCAACGTGGGAGTAGAGCTTTTTTAGAGTTTTCTGAAATTCGGTTTTCCGTGTCTCTAAGGCATACTTTACTTTTTTGGCACTGGAATTTTTTGGAAATACCGTTGTGACAATATTGTTTGCATCAACTTGGGCAACAAATATATCTAAGGTATTGCCTTCAAGATGAATGGTATCAAAACCGGGTTCGTTAATCATATTTGCGATAGAATTACTTGATGCAAAGGTTCCCGATATAAGGGCAGAAATAGATATGGCATCATAGGTACTTCTTTGTGCTTGAAAAGTTATGAGTCTCCCCGATTTATTGGTCAGCAATATAATTTCGCTGTGACTGTCATCAAGAATTGATGTGAGGATGAGATTTATGGAAAAAATATCATCCGGTCGTAATAAAAGGTCTTCCCGCATGAATCCTCCGGATTATTTATTAAAAAGATTATCAAGGAAATTTTTCTTGTACTTTGGGTTAATGGGCTTTTTCTTGGCTTTCTTTGTGCTGTTTTCAATGGTACTGAAAAAAAGTTGGCTTTCTTCTTCCTCAGAATCGTTGGTTTCTGGTTTCATAGATGTTACGTCAAGAGGGGCGTCGTGTGGCTCTTCATGCTTCTTCTCTTCCTTTTTCTCTGGTGGAGTGGAAGGAGCATCATCCGAGAGAAAACTACTTGATATGAGGTCATCGCTATCATCGTCAAAGGAGAAGTCTTCCAAGGAGAGTTCCGTTGGGCTTTCAGGTTGAGCTTGAGGTTTTTCTGAGAGTGAATCAACCGTGTCGAGCTCTTCAAGCTCAAGATCAGTTCCAAGTGAGTCTTCGTCCATATCAAGAGATAGATCCTCATTGAAGGCGTCCAAATCATCTATATCAAGATCAATATCATCGGAATCTTCCTGTTGTTGTGGGGGCTCGGGAGAACGTGGTACAACGGGAATCTCCTGTGTTTTTGAGGTTGACGACCCAAAGGACATATCAAATTCAAGATCCTCTGAGTCTTCACTTGTATGAGCAGAGGGAGGAGGAGGTGTCTCTTGCTGTTGCCGAAGAAACTCTTGTCGCTGTTGCTCGAACATGCGTTGTTGTTCTTCAAGCTGTCGTTTTTGTTGCTCAAGCATTTGTTGTTGCAGTTGAATTTGCCGTTGTAGTTCCAGCTGTTGCTGTTGTTGCTCCTGCGGAGCCTGATTTTGCGCTGCGGGGGGAGGCTGTTTTTGAGGACGTGGCGTTGGGGCAGCTTTTTTAGGCGCAGCTTTTGGCTGGGCGAGTGGTCTTGGCTGAGTGGGTCTGCTATGATTCAGCCCGGGTTGGTTTGGGGTGCTGTACTTCTGGTTCAGGATATCAATAACCCGTTTGCCGATTACTTTGAGGGTTTCGAAGACCCCTTTGCCTTTATTGGCAATTGCCTCCTGATACTGTGTGTTATACCGATTGAGCTTTTGATTAAGATATTCAACGGGGAGGGCGTTATGAATGTCCCGTTTGTTAAATTGTAAGATGACCGGTATCGTACGAAGATCATATCCGTACTCAGCAAGATTCTCTTCCATGTTATCGAGGCTTTCAATATTCTGGTCCATTTTGTCTTCTGCCGAGTCTGCCACAAAAACAATGCCGTCAACCCCGCGCAAAACAAGCTTTCGCGTTGCGTTGTAATATACCTGCCCCGGAACAGTGTAGAGCTGTATCTTTGTGGTAAATCCCCGTATTTTTCCAAGATCTATGGGAAGAAAATCAAAAAAGAGTGTTCTGTCTGCTTCGGTTGCAAGAGATACCATATCGCTTTTTGAAGCATCGGGAGTTTTCTGATGTATAATTTGAAGATTAGTTGTTTTTCCGCTGAGTGCTGGGCCGTAATAGACAATCTTTACATTTATTTCACGCGCAGCGTAGTTGATTGTTGCCATAAATAACCTTCGTTGTTTTTTTGTGACTGCTTTTCACTGTTGTATCACTAATATAATAATAGTTCCTAGCGGTGACTTAAAATAATACTACTTTCATGTTTTATTCCTCTCGATCTTCTTCTACTCTTCGGATACTTCGTTTTAAAAACCAGTGTTCACGAAGCCCTTCAAGAATAAGGGCAAACTCGGCAAGGACCGACTCAATTTCTTCAAAGCTTTGCTTCATTACAGGTGGCACCGTGGCTGTTGAATCTGCTAGATGATCCATCTTTTCTGTCACAATAAAAAGTGAGTCTGCCACATGTTGTGCCATAAGGGCAAAGGTGTTGAGGTTTTGAGCCATGGAAACACCTTCGTGTCCCAGTTTATCAAGAGAAAGTATTGCCTGTTCCATGGTTTCGAGAATTGGCGGGAAGCTATCGAGAGATGTTTCCAGCTCTGCAAAAAAATGCTTGGTTTGATCCACAAGTATGCGCATGTCTTGGGCAAGCTCCTCATCGGAGATAAGCATACTCACGATGCCTTCTCCATAGGCTACTTGATTTAAGATGGTGTGGGCACTTCGTGACATTGTGGTTAAGCGGTGCACCATATCTTCAATACGAATAAACTCAAACTGGCGAAGGGTATCACCGGCTGTTACTTTTTTTTCTGGATTTCTTGAGGGGGCTATATCTATGAGCCAGTCTCCAACAACCGTTTGTTTTTGTTTAATCATACACTTACTGTCGTGCCCAATGAGCGGTAAGTATTGTTCTTCAACACTCATTTTTATATCTAAGCTGCCTTCTTTGTTCAGAATAATCTCCTGTACATACCCCACTTTCTTTTCCATAATTGTTACATTATTCCCCTTTTCAATAGGCAGACTGTGCGTAACACGTAGATAGAGGGGGGCTCGAGGGGTGAAGTATTCGGAGCTTATAAAGACGTGTACCATAAAGGTAGGGATGAGAATAAGAGGAATAAGTACAAACAAGCCAACAACTTGATTTCTATACCGATAGTAGAACGGATCTTTATTATGGTGGGCCGTAGTTGAGCTCATAATAAGGACTCTCTCCTTTGCAGGTAAGATTCATAATCAGGGCAGTAATGTATGGTATACCCGTCGAGATAGTAGAGGGGAGATTGTAGTTTTTCTATAATTGAGTTATCTCCTGTAGAGATGATTACGGTTTTCTCTGGAACTTGCCCAAGCAAATTCAGCACATCTAGAATAGTTTCGGCCTGCAATGGATCAAGCCCTTCCGTGGGTTCATCTAAAAAAAGAACCTTCGGAGATGCGATAAGTGCTCGTGCAAGGGAGACCAGTTTTTTCTGGCCGGTGGAGAGTCGTTCCGGTAGGTTGTGTTTTTGTTTTGTAATTTCAAATTGCTGTATCATGGTTTCTACCCGTCTCTGTATAGACTCTGAGTCCATTCTGCCATGGTACGACAAGGGCAGAGAGAGGTTCTTTTCGACGGATAGAAAGTTGATAAGGGTGGGTTGTTGCAGGGCAACCCCAAAGGAAGAACGATACTGTTTTTCTTCTAATTCCGATAAGGTTTGGATATCGCGATTATTCCATAGAATTGTGCCTATGGGAGGTTTTTTTATACCTGCCGCAAGTTCAAGAAGAAAGCTTTTTCCACTTCCGCAGGGGCCTGAAAAAACAATGGTGCTTCCTTCGGGGATTGAGAGGTCCGTGGGGGGGTATTTGCTCACGTGAGAATACATAGAGACTCCGCGTATGGTTATGGACGACATAATTACAACAGAAATCCCCGTAAAAAGGTGGAAATGAGAGCAAGGGCAATATTTGCAAGAAGAATAAATATGATTGAGGTTACTACTGTTCGAAATACTGCCCGTGGCACAATACGAATTGTTTTAACGTGCAGCCCGAAATAGCTTGAGGTTGTGGCAACCACCGATCCGAATATAATACATTTGAGAAGTATTACCATGATATCGATAAATACGATGTGGGAGAATACCTGTTCTATCAAAATGTATACGGGGCGTCCCGTAAGGAAGTTTATTGTTGCGAGGCCAGAGAGAAGAAGGATACTGCTAAAGTAGAAATTGAGGGCGAGGGTTGCGATAACCATACCAACAAAGTTGGGTATACAGAGAAAGTCAATGACAGGAATGGCCATGGCTTTGAGAGCGTCTGTTTCTCTGGTTACTTTCATATTTCCAAGAAAGGTTGTAAATCCTGAACCAGATCGCCCAATTATGACTACAGCCGTTATAAAGGGAGAGACCTCTTTGATAGATAAGGCCAGTAAAGTACCGAAAAATGACGTAACATCGATATTGGCAACATTGTTCACCAATTGTGTAGAAAGGGCTACCCCTAATGAAATAGCGATAAGGGTAATCGTAAAAAATGCGTCTACGCCGGTAAACAGAATTTGATTAACCAGTTGTGGGCCGTTTACACGTGTGTCTCGATTGAACAGTAAGCGCGTAACCATGTCATACCACAAACCGAGCAAATCTGTGTATGTGCTTATTGTTCTTAGGGTAGATGAACCAAGGCGGTTCAGGAATACCATGGTATGCTCTCTTCTGTGGAGATGGTTCTTTCTCATAAAATATATTTGCACGTTTGTTCATATTATAATATAGTTATCGCTGGAGCAATAATTTATTTTATCAGTCACTTTATCGGGGAAGTTTTCATGAAATCATCAACGTGTTCCACGGTTTTTTTATGTCTCTGCTGTCTCTTTTTTACCCTTCAGGCCGCGCAGAGAAACGAAGGTGCTTTCCGCACCGCATCTGCCATGGGAGAGTCCGTAGAGTCGGCGTTGCATAAAGCGCAAAGAGATGCCCTTTGGGAGTATGCACAAACCCTTTCCGACCGTTCTTTTCTTCGTGAGTATGAACAGAAGGTAGAGGAGTTTTTCCAAACCCACAGAGAAGATCTTATCGTTTCTTCGGAGATCCTCGAAAAGAAAAGTCGTTATGGGGTATATGAAACAACGGTACGGCTGAGAGTGAATGAAGATTTTTTTATAGACTCTTTTGAAGCCGAGGGGTTTCTCGTAGAAGAACAGGTTGAAAAGCCCCGTGTGATGGTACTTCTGGAGGAGTATGAGCAGAATACACCTGTACACGATAATATTGTAACCCACGTAATTGAAGGAGCTCTCACAGCTCAGGGGTATCAGCTTCTTGAAGAGGAGCAATTGGAACGGGTACGCCAAGAGGATACGGACGGTGAAGATCTTGCCGCTTTGGGTTTTGCCCATGGAGCAGATATTATTATTCGCGGGCGTGTTGATATTGCAGCTCCCCGTGTACAGACCGCCTATGGAGTTTCGCAAGTCTCAGTGCCGGTAAATGTGAATGTACGGGTGATTCGTGCTGATAATGCAGAGATTATTACATCACTTTCGGAACGGGTCCTCAAACGTACACTTGATGAGTATACCGCTCGCGATGATGGTTTGCGTGAAGGTGGCGAGATTATCTCTGCTGGTATTGATGCGGCCATATCAGCCTACTGGCGTGAACATACGCGTGGCTTACGTCGTATAGAACTATTGGCACACTCCCAGAGTGAGGAAAAACTGTATGATCTTGAATCGTCCTTTGCGAAGATTCCCCAAATAAAGCAGGGCCATTTACGGTATGTTGAACAGGGGCGGGCCGTGTATGATGTTGAAGTGCTGGGAACTGTCCAGGCATTGCGCAGACAGATTGAGCAGCATGGAGTATGGAGAATTAGTGCTCTTGCTCCGGGACGTATTGCCCTTCAGGAAGGGGAACGCACAACGCCGGGGAAGATTTCCTACGATATTGATATGCCCTCTCTTTCGGTACGCTCCGCTCAGATAGAACCCATATTCCCCTCACGGCTTCGCTATTATGAAGAAAACGATATTGCTGAAATTACCGTAGCAGGAGGTGGAGAACAGGTAGATGATCTTCGTGTCCATGTTTTTATACCTCGCTTAATGGATATGCCCACGGAGCGTGCCGTTTCCTTTTCCCAGGGTGGCGAGAAAACCCTTTCCATGCCTCTGCTTCTAAATGAGGAGAAACTCCTGGAGTTTTCTGCGGAACGGCAAGTGCCTGCAGAGGTGTCTTTGTCATACACGATTCAAGGGCGTCGGGAGTCGCGCGAGATTATGGTGCCCGTACGGGTATACACCCGTAATGGCCTTGATTGGAACAATCTACCCAGTCTTGGGTCTTTTGTAACATATCAAAACCCAACCATTGATCGGTTTGCACGGTATGTTGTTGCTGAGTATGATCGCTCGACCTCTCTCCCCGATGACCTGAGTGATGCTATCGCTATTTTTAGCGCCCTTCGAGAACACGGATTTACCTATGTAAGTGATCCCGTAAATATTGCGGCATCAGGTCTTGATCAAGTCTATTTTCCCGTGCAAACCTTAGAAAAACGCACCGGAGATTGTGATGATTTTGCCGTATTATACGCAGCTCTTCTTTCAGCTATTGGTATTCCCACGGCGTTCATTGTTTATGATGATCATGTCTTAACCATGTTTAATACAGGTGTTTATGAGAAAAATGCAGACATTCTTGGTGTAGATAGGAACAGGGTTATTATTCACAACAACCAGTGTTGGATTCCCGTGGAAACCACCATGTTATCTGACACGTTTTTTGACGCGTGGTCTGCGGCGGCACAGCAGTTTCGTCAAACCGTTGCTGATGGAGGTCGTTTTGATATTGTAGAAGTTGCCACGGCGTGGCAAACCTATCGTCCCTTTGATTATCGACATACCATAGATCTACCTCTGGAAAACCTTCTCTCCTCGGTAACGGTTGATTTAAGTCACGTATATGAGTATGCTCGAAATAGCATGTTTCAAGCCATCGAAGATCTTGAGAGTCGAGATACACTCTCTCTGACTGAGAAGAATCGTCTTGGTCGTCTCTACGCTCGAAGTGGTGATTTTTTGGCAGCTCGCGAGCATTTTTCCGGCCTTGTTGAGCTGTATGGGGAGAGTCGAGCTGTACGGAATAATTATGCCTGCGCTTTACTCTTAACCGGAGATGATGGAGCGGCCATTGGCCAAATAGAAGAGGCTTTGACCCGTGGTTCTTTTGAAGAAGGTTTAATTAATAAAGGGTTATTTTACTACGTATCTGATCGTTCTGATGGTATGGATGTCTTTTCTGATATGGTTCGTGAGGTGTACACAAAAACAGGAAGCCTGGATAGTTTTGATCGACTGCTCGGTATTCCCGTAAGTACTGAACCGACAGAACGAGCCACGGATCACTCCGGTGAGGAGCAGCAGATAGATCGAAGTCGCTTACAAGATATGATTCGTCAGCAAGTGCTGGAAGATGATTTTTCTGGGGCTGGTGACACGGATTCATATGGCGGTAATGTTATGCCCTTTGGTGGTGTTCGCGGTGCAGATCCTACACAAATTGCTGAAATTGCAGATCTACTTGTTTGGATGGATTTATGACAAAAAAAGGGATGCCCAAAGAGCATAGACCACAATCACAAAAATATAAGCTGCTTTGGGGTGGTCTCGTTTTTTCATTTGCCTTTGTGGCACTTCTGTTTCGTATCCCCACTGTGGCAGTGCAAGAGTGGCGTGTATACGATTTCTGGACTCGGAATGAACATGGAGGAGATGTTTCATCTTCTGTTGCGGTTGTCGGTATAGACGAAGATTTTTTTGAAACTCTCGGATTTACATGGCCCCTGCGGAAAGATGTATATGCTCGTATTCTCATGATGCTTGAGGAGTATGGCGCTACTGTTACAGCCCTCGATATCATTTTTATTGACGAGATGATCCATGACGATGATGCACTCTTCCTACAATACCTTGCTGCTTCTCCTTCCGTAATTCCCGGGTTTGGCTTTGTCGTTCGACAAAGCGACGGGGGACGGGGAGTTATTCCGGGACAACAACATCGCTTTATGGAACGATTTTCGCACGGAGATGGAGAAATCTATTTTGATGACCGGTCTGTGCGGCGAGTACAGCGTCCCTATGATGCTGTGGGTGATGTGGTTCAGCGTATGGGCTTTATTAATAGGGCCGTGCCTATGCCCGATGGGGTTGACCGAAAGATGCCCGTACTGCTCTCGGCAAATTCACGGGTCTATGCTTCCCTTGCTCTTGAGGCAGTTCTTGCGTACACAGACCATACGCTCTCCTATGATCTTGATAAATCAAAACTCCACCTCAGTGATGATACTATCTCTCTTGATGCGGAGTATGGCATTACGGTAAACTTCTCTGATTCGCTTCCCTTTTACTCTTTGAGTAGTCTCTATCGAGGCTATAATGCATATCTGCGTGGGGATACCGATTCGCTTCCGCAATTGTTGGACAAGGCAATTGTCTTTGTTGGGAGTGCTGCAGAAACCGTGGGAGATTTGGGATTGACACCTCTTTCTCAACGGTACAGCAGCGGACGATCTCCTATCGTGCAGCTACATGCTCAAACAGCCCACACATTGCTCGAAGGGGATCCCGTAGTAGACCTCGGTTTTAGAGCTGCTTCTATACTCTCCTTTGGAGCGCTCCTGTTGTTGTACGGTATATTTCTATTTCTTTCAAAGAAGTTTTTGTTTATATGCATTCCCCTTCTGTTTATTTCTCTTTATATGGGGGCGTATTTCCTGTATCTTGAAAATGTTTTTCTTCCCATGGTCCAGGCATTCGTCTCCGTAGCAATTTTTACAGGAATTGGGATTATTGTGGATTATCTTGAAGATAATCGGGAATACAAATATTTAACCTCTCTTTTTAAGACCTATCTTTCTCCCCAATACATTGAGGAAATGGCGCGTACCCATACAATACCCAAACTGGGCGGAGAGTCTGTATATGGTACTGCTTTTTTTACTGATATTGAGAAGTTTTCTACTTTTTCAGAGAAATTTGATAATCCCCAGGATCTTGTGGCAGTTCTTAATACGTATTTTTCGAAAATGACCAATATTCTTCTTGAGAATAAGGGCACCCTTGATCGATACAGTGGTGATGCAATTATTGCGTTTTTTGGTGCTCCACAGCGTATTCCACAGAATGCGTTTCATGCCTGCAAAGCTGCGTGCCAAATGCAACGTGCGTTACGAGAATTGGAAGTGCTGTGGCAAAAAGATCCTGATATATCTCAAAAAATCACATCTATGAGAACCCGTATCGGTATCAATACGGGTAATTTTGTCACGGGAAATATTGGGTGTGATATACGAATGAATTATACCATGATTGGCGACAGCGTAAATCTTGCTGCTCGCCTTGAGTCCGCTGCAAAGCAGTATGGGGTTTCCGTTCTTGTGGGAGAAACCACTCGTGAAGATGCGGGAGACTCTTTCTTTTTTCGTTGGGTTGACACGATCACCGTAGTAGGAAAAAAGCAGCCGGTGCGGGTGTATGAACTCATGGGGGAGAAAGAGGTGTGTGAGACGGAAGAACAGACGCAGATAAACGACCTTATCAATGTGTATGAATCAGCTCTTCAGAAGTATACAGAGGGGGATTTTTCCACAGCCTTGGAAGAGTTTCGTCGTAGTTGCGAGAGGGAAATTTCTCCTGGGATGAGTCCATCCACAGTTATGGTGAAGCGAACGGAGTATTTATGTGTCCATCCCCCTTCACAGTGGAATGGAGTCTTCTCTCTGACTCAAAAGTGATGTGATACCATGTAGAAGTTTCCAGTTAAAATTCGGTCCGGGGTCCTTCTTTTCATCTGGGCGGATACCCATTTTTATGGCTCGGCTTCCTGCAATGTCTTCATGGCCGAGTATCTTTTGAATGGAGTGGCGCGAACAGATATCTTTTATAAGTGGCACAAGGCTGTTGTATTGAGCGGGGGTGAACGGTTTTCCTGGTTCTCCTCCTACCAGCTCAATACCAATACTAAAGGCATTTACCCCGTGCCGATTGTCTGGCGGAGGCATGATTGATTTTCCACAATGCCACGCTTTTTTCTCTTCCGGTACTAAGGCATGGCACACACCGTTGCGGAGTATGAGATAGTGTGCGCTCACCTCATACTCAAGAAAGAGGGATAGAATTTCTTCTCGGTCGTGGGGGCTTGTTTTTGTCCGTTCTATGGCACTAATGGCATGTATCACAAGGGTATCAATGGCCGTGCCCCGTTCTTCCCAAAGTGCATTTATACCTTTTTGTTGCAGGACTTCTCCCAAGGAGGTATTTTTGTATGGATAGGATGAATCTTTCGATAAATAGGTTGGAATACAATGCATGAATCACTCCCGGAAAAGCAGACTGTCTTAGTTACCGGAGCAGGGCGGCGCCTCGGATTTTATGCAACCACGGCTCTTTTAAAAAAAGGGTATCGTGTTATTGCAAATTATCGTACCACCTCGCAACAGCTTTTTGCATGGCTACAGGACCATCCCGAATATACATCATTTCTGATTCCGTGTCAGGCAGACCTCCAAAACGAATTTGATTGTATCTTAGATGCTGTAGATTCCTATGCCACTTCTCTCGTTGGATGTATTCATTCTGCTTCTCAATTTTATCCTGCCTCACTTTTTGATGAGGATTCTTTTGAATCGTTATATGATATTCACTGTCGTATCTCGATTAGACTGGGAAAATTACTGTATACGAAAACTGCTTCTCCCACATTTTTGATTCCCATGATCGATGCGCAGATAGAAGGTTTGAACCAGACTTATCAAGCCTATCGTGTGAGTAAGCTCTTTTTAAAAGAACTTATCCGCCAGCTTGCCTATACCGGTGCACCTCGAGTGCGAGTAAATGGACTTTCTCCCGGAACAATACTTCCGCCTCTCCATGAATCGAGAGAAAGTTTTTCCGGAGCACAGAAAAAGGAGCTCATTCCTCGTTCTGCCACAGTGGAAGAGTTTCTCAATGCTCTCTTTTATCTTATTACAGCAGAATCAGTTACGGGGCAAATTCTTCATGTTGATGGAGGTTCTCATTGTCTATAAAACCACGTCCCTTGAAATGGTATGCACGTTTGCAGCAGGGGAAGTATCGGCGTGCAGAGGGGGTGTTCCTTGCTGAAGGAGCGCGAGTTGTTCGACAATTAATAGATGCTGGTTGTGTTCCCGAAGAGATTTTGTATACAGAAGGAGCGGGAGATATTCCTTTGTTACAGGAGTGTGGGCGTAATCTTTCTCAATCGCAAATGAGCAAGATTGCTACGACTGCAACGCCGCCGCGAGTAATGGCTGTTTTTTCTGCGGGGAGTACTTATACTGCAACGTTGCCTGAAACTCCGGGGAATCGTATTCTTTATATGGAAGATGTTCAGGATCCGGGTAATGTGGGAACGCTTATTCGGAGTGCTGCTGCGTTCGGATTCTCAGGGGTGATATTAACTGATGGCGGGGCTGACCCTCTTTCAACAAAGGTTGTTCGGTCTGCCGCGGGGGCATTGGGATCTCTTTGGATCCGACGTTCTTCTCATACCCAAGAACAAATAGAGACCCTGCGCCGTGGTGGATATCATCATGTGGTCCTTGACTTTCATGGGGAAGCAGCTCCATCACTGCAAACCCCCTGTGTGGTCTCTGTTGGGAATGAAGGACAGGGTGTTTCCCCAGGATTGCGAAAAAGTGCAGATACTGTATATACTATCCCCTACGAATCAGATCGGGTTGAGTCGCTTAATGCCGCAGTTGCCACCTCGATACTTATGAATAAATTATACGAGTTATAAAAAAATTGGAAGATATAATATATTAATTATATACTTGCAGAAAAAAAGGCAGGTCCATGAGAACCTTAATAATTGAAGATGATTTCAGCTCTCGCATTCTTATGCACAAAATGCTTTCACCCTATGGGGAGGTTCATGTTGCGGAGAATGGCCGTGAGGCCCTCGGTATTCTTAAAGATATACATGTTCCCAGCGACTGGTATGATCTTATCTGCCTTGACATTATGATGCCTGAAATGGATGGCCATACAACCCTTGAAAATATCCGTAGTCTTGAGGATTCTCTTTCCTTGCGTCCTGGTGATCGTGCAAAAATTATTATGACCACAGCCCTCTCAGATAGTGAGAGCGTGGTTGGGGCGTTTAAAAAGAATTGTGATTCTTACATTGTCAAACCAGTTGAACGAGCAAAGCTATTAAAGCAGCTTCGCAAGCTCTCCCTACTCTAATTTTAACAATTCTGTCGGTAGTTTCAGAGTGTATATTTCGAAAAAAAACGTCATCATGCTCCTGACGCTTAGTATATTCAATTTGTATAAATTCATATATTAGTATTTTTATTGGAGGTTTCTAAATGGCCCTATCAGCCTTACCCCCGCACGTTAAGGTCAAGGATGAAGTTCGCGATATCCTTGAGAATTGCAAAAGCGTAACTTATGCTGTAAATACGAAAGAACTGGTTGAACTTGCCACAAGAGACGCCCGTGAAGACGGGTGGCACTATGTGGAGTATGATGTTCCTGGGAAAGGGCGTGTTCTTGAGGCGAAAGCATGTCAGGTGAAAAACGGTGTTTCTGCAAACTACGTTGACCCGTACATGCGTCGTCGTGACCCCAATGCCATGGTTATTGCAGATACTCTTCCTACCGATAAAGTGACGCATCAGGAGCGTTTTAATACTGACTTTTCTTCTATCCGTACCGAAACTTTTGAATGGCTTAAGCAACAAGATCTTGCAGTATTCTTCTTTCATTCCGGTGTGAAAGAGTGTGGATATCCTTCCATGGTGATAGCACCAGCAAATGCGGGTTTTTTCGCCCTTGGTCTGTCACAGCTCCAGGGAATTATTGATATCGAAAAAGAAACAGATGAGTTTGATATTCGGGGCATTCTCTTTATTGCTCCTCCTTTTCGTCACACCCATTACGATGGAAAGCAGGTTGTCGTTCACAATCGCTCTGAGGTATACCATGAAATTTTTAGCTTTAATCTCTATCCAGGGCCAAGTGCTAAAAAAGGTGTCTACTCGATTCTTCTTCACTTTGGACAGCTTGAAAACTGGCTGACAGCCCATGCATCTTCTGTTCGGGTTTCAACGCCCTATGGCAATAAAACGGTAGTTATGCATGAAGGTGCTTCCGGTGGTGGAAAAAGCGAGATGCTGGAGCACATTCATCGTAACCATGATGGAAGTATTATCTTTGGAACAAATAGTGTGACCGGTGAGCGGAAGAAAGTTGTTCTGCCAGAAGTGTGTTCTCTTGAACCAAATACCGATGATATGACACTCTGCCTAAACCATCATCAAAAAAATGACGGTAAGTTATATATTACTGATGCTGAATCAGGCTGGTTTATCCGTACAGATCATATTACTCATTACGGGTGTGATCCCGATATTGAGGCTATGACAATCTCTCCCAAAGAACCTCTCTTATTCCTTAATATTGATGCTCAACCCAATGGAACAGCCCTTGTATGGGATCATATCGAGGATGAGCCGGGAAAAAAATGCCCCAATCCTCGGTACGTGTATCCTCGTCATTTGTCAGACTCCGTTGTAAAAGAACCTGTTGCTGTTGACGTAAGAAGCTTTGGCCTTCGTGCTCCTGTATGTACAAAAGATTTTCCAACCTATGGTATTGTTGGGCTCTTTCATGTGCTTCCGCCGGCTATTGCATGGTTATGGCGCCTTGTTGCGCCACGTGGATTCGGTAACCCCAGTATTGTCGATGAAGCAGGTATGCAATCTGAGGGCGTCGGTTCATTTTGGCCCTTTGTTACGGGGAAACGAGTACGTTATGCAAACCTTCTCCTTGATCAGGTAAAGGCATATACGAAAACAAAGTATGTTCTTATTCCGAACCAGCATATTGGAGCGTGGGAAGTTAAATTTAACTCTGAATGGATTTCCCGTGAGTACCTTGCTCGTCGCAGTGGTAGTGCTATTACACGTGATGAGGTTGTTCCTTCACGGTGCCCCCTTCTTGGGTATAGCATGAAAGAAGTAAATCTTGAAGGACAAACTTTCGGCAAAGAGTTGCTTCGTGTAGAAACACAGCCGGAAGTTGGTGAGGCTGCGTATGATATCGGTGCGGAGAAACTGGTGAATTTTTTCAAAGAGCAGCTTGAATTGTATCGTCACGAAGATGCTCTTGACCCTCTTGGAAAGAAAATTATTGAGGCGGTTTTTCAAGATGCTTCCGTTGCTGAATATGATGCTCTTATGGACGGTGCATGTCTTGAGTAGTCTTTCGAGTACGACATCTCTACAGGGCAGCCTGCAAATGCAGGGTGCCCGTCATTTTTTTCAGAATGCTTTGTTTTTCATGATTTCAAAAGGATGCAAATATGCATACTCATGAGGCACATACAAGTGATGACAGTACGGCGCAGTTAGCTTTTTTATCAAATATCGGTCATGAGCTTCGTACTCCCATGAATTCAATTCTTGGATTTATACAGCTTGTCTTGCGTGATGAGCGTCTTTCTTCCGATTTGGGTGGATATCTGGAACAGGCACAAGATTCTGCGGATAAACTGCTCCATATGATCGATACCCTTCTTGATTTATCAAAGCTGCAGGCCCGTGTGGTTACACTGGAAAATCGTCCCCTTGATATTAATTATATTATTGAAACCGTTCGCAATAGTTACGAGGGCTATGGAGGTGATGAAGTTGTTCTCCAGGTGATAAAAAATAACTATGATCGTTTCTTTTTGGGTGATGCTGTGCGGATAGAACAGATTGTGAGCGAAATAGTGGGGAATGCCTTTAAATTTACGCCGAAAGGCGCAATTACGGTATATCTAGAAAGTAGAGATCACCCTGAAAAAAAAGGATGGTCCTATCTCACTATCAATGTGAATGATACAGGGATTGGGGTCCGTGAAAAGGATATGGCCTTAATATTCAAACCCTTTTCTCAGGTGGATAACTCTTCTACACGGCGTTTTGGCGGTATCGGGAGCGGCCTGAGTATTGTTTCAGAACTCCTTTCTCTCATGGATGGTTCCATACGCTTTTCCAGCGAGTATGAAGAGGGGAGCGCTGTCTCTATCCAGATACCCCTTGAAAAAAGTGATGCCTCACAGATTGAACAGCATGAATCAGAAGTTCTTTCAGCAATACACGCAGAATCGAGTCGATCGTATAAAATTCTCGTGGTTGATGATGTATCCTTGAATCTTGAACTAGCCCGTGCTAATCTTGAGAAATTTGGTCATACAATACTCTTAGCACAAAGCGGGATAGAAGCAATTGAGCTGTATGAAAATCATGTGCCTGAGCTTATTTTCATGGACTTACATATGCCTTTAATGAATGGAGCGGAGACGGTTCGTTATCTCCATGATATTGCAGAAGATAAAAGGACGAGTCCTTTTATTATCGCCATGACTGCAAGTATCATTAAAGAAGAGTATGCAGATTTGACAAATCAGGGGTTTGATTACGTGATTTCTAAACCGTTGGACTATCCAAAACTTGTGCGAAAGCTGGAAACAATATTACCCGGTGAGTTGTCGGGGCTTTCTCAAGAGAAATTACATGATCGTTCTCATGCAGAGTCAAAAGTGTCGGAATATCTTCATCATGATCGTCGAACTTTGGAACGGCTCATTCAAAAGCAATTTGAATCATATAATCCTGATGAAATACTTCCATATCTGTCAGCGTTGGCACAAAAAATGCCTGAATGTAATTTTTCTCTGGTAAAAAAGGCGTTACGTGTGTATAATTTCGACGAAGCCTATGAACTATATCGTCAAGAAATCGGGAAAAAATAGGGTGGTATATGTATAAAATTTTAGTAGTTGACGATGAACCGGCAAATCTGAATCTTATTCAAAATATGTTGCGGGATGAGTATCGTCTCTCCTTTGCGACGTCCGGGAAAAAAGCCTTAGATATTGCTCGAAAAATCAAGCCTGATTTAATCCTATTAGATGTTATGATGCCCGATCTCAATGGCTATGAGACGTGTAAGCGCCTTAAAGCGTCGGAGAGTACGGCAAAGATACCGGTTATCTTCTTGACAGCCTTGAAAGATTCTGATAGCGAGATACAAGGTTTTGAGGCTGGGGCGGTCGATTTTATCAAAAAGCCCATTACATCCCGTATTTTGGTTGAGAAACGAATAAAAACCCATATTATGCTGTATAATCAGCAGCTCAAATGCGAGAAAGCAATACGCGAGAGAACACGAGAATTGAATATCAGCAACAAAGCTGCCGTGGCCATGCTTGCAAATGCCGGGCATTATAACGATACTGATACGGGGGTGCATGTTTGGCGGATGGGTGCATACTCCAGTGCAATAGCTCGTGCCTCCGGTTGGGATATTGATGATGCAAATATCCTCGAATTGGCTGCGTCCATGCATGATACCGGAAAGATTGGTATTTCCGACACAATTATTCGTAAGCCTGCGCGACTTTCCACGGATGAGTTTGCGGTTATGAAAGAGCATGCCACCATTGGATATGATATTTTGCATGTAAAACGAGCTCAGTCAAAACTCTTTGCTATGGCAGCGGATATTGCTATCAGTCATCATGAGAAGTGGGATGGGAGTGGCTATCCACGAGGACTTTCGGGAGAAGATATTCCTGAATCTGCTCGTATTGCAGCTATTGCAGATGTCTTTGATGCCCTCACAATGAAACGTCCCTATAAAGATGCATGGCCTCTTGATAAGGCCTTTGATCTGATCAAACATGATCGAGGAACACATTTTGATCCCCGTCTCGTTGATATCTTTTTCTCTATCAAAGATGAAATTCTTACTATAAAAGTTGAATGGGATGATAAGGAGCGGGATGAACAGTATGAATGGTTCTTTGATGAGCTGAACAAGATAAGTTCTTAATACGAATCTCCAATTGTGGCAGTCTTGAGCCACTGCAGAAACTTTTTTGCCTGGGGAGACTCTTCTGATGGAGCCCACGCACATTGGTCTGCGCGCGTCTTAGGAGTGTATGGTCCTGGTTTTATCTCTAAAAGAATCGTATCATCTTCTTGGGCGTATACGGAGTGGGCAATTCCCGCTGGTATTTCACAAAAATAGGGCATCCTTTGGGAGCGAAGCGATATGCGTTGAGATATTGTACTGGTTTCATCGAAAAAAAGGAGCACCTCTGCAGCACCCCGACAGAGCGTAAAAAGTTCCCACGCCCCTGGGGATGTATGTGTATGCGGGGGAATATAACTATCCCGTTGCATAATATTGAGAAATCGCTGGGTGCTATCTTGCAAGGAGTCATGAATCTCGTAGTGGCTTCGCCGTCTATGAGAGTTTCGCGAATCGCGCAGGAGTCGTTCTTCTAATGCAGGGTGTATACCCTTAGGGAATATGTCGTTCATGCTCATCGGAAAGAATGGTATAAAAAGTTCCCTTGGGATGCCCACGATGGTGCATAAATACTCCCTTGAGATAGGCTCGAAGCCCCTTTCTTCCCATGGGGGTTAAGAGCAGCAGTCCCAGAATATCTGTGAAGAGCCCTGGGATAAGTAGAATAACACCGGCGCAGAAAAGAATCAGTCCATCAATCATCTTTACCGCAGGAACTCGGCCTGCCTGTAGATCCCCTTGTATTTCTCCCAAAAGAGACAGCCCTTGTATGCGTGCCAGAAATGCACCAATGACACCTGTTCCCAGGATTATCGCAAGGGTTGGGAGAGCCCCAAAGTGGGCTCCCAGGGTTAATAAGGCATAGAGTTCAAAAAGCGGTATAAGTATAAATAACAGTAAGAGACGAAGTAACATGAAAAACCTACTTAAGCACTTCGTTTGATCGTTTGACGGCACAGAACTCACCACACATACTGCAACACTCTTCTGCTTTCATGCTTGGCGGCAGAGACTCGCGGTAGGCCCGTGCCTTTTCAGGATCAACACTGAGCTTGTAGATGGTTTCCCAATCAAAGGCAATTTTTGCACGAGTCATGGCATCATCCCGTTCAATGGCTGCAGGTACACCTTTGGCAAGATCTGCGCTTTGAGCGGCAATTTTAGACGCTATCACTCCCTCCTTTACATCATCAAGAGAGGGCAATCGGAGGTGTTCTGCAGGAGTTACATAACAGAGGAAGTCAACTCCCGCCATACCCGCGAGGGCCCCACCAATAGCACCGGAAATGTGGTCATGCCCTAAGGAGGTATCTGTTGTGAGAGGGCCTAATACGTAAAAGGGGGCATTTCGACAGAGCCGTTTTTGTATTTGTATATTGGTAACAATTTGGTTCAACGGCACATGGCCGGGGCCTTCTACAAAGGAACCGACACCACGCTTGCGCGCACGGTCTACAAGCTCTCCCAAAATAGAAAGCTCCTCAATTTGTGCACGATCAGTGGCATCACTGGTTGCTCCGGGGCGAAATGCATCACCAAGACTTATGGCCACATCGTATTTAGCGAGAATATCAAGAAGTCTGTCGTATTGAGCATAGAGAGGGCTTTCTTCCTTGTTGTGGTGTATCCATTCCATGATGATGGTACCGCCTCGGCTTGTTGCGCCTCCCAGACGCTTAACTTCCTTAAATCGTTGTACCGTTTGTTTGGTCACGCCGCAATGAAGGGTAAGAAAATCAACGCCTTGAGCACAATGATCTTCAATAACTGCAAACATTTCATCGGCGGTAAGGTCAAGGACTGACTTCTTTTTTTCTTGTGCTCGGAAGGCCATTTCATAGAGTGGTACTGTTCCAAGGGCTAAGGAGGTCGTATCCATTATCTTTTTACGAATCGCTGCTAAATCTCCTGAGGTGGAAAGATCCATGAGAGCGTGAGCTCCATATTTTTCACAAAGACGAACTTTCTCAAGTTCCTGTGATAAATCTTCCTGAGAGGAGGATGTACCAATATTTGCGTTTACTTTTATGGAGGTTCCTTCACCAATTATGAGGGGGGTAATGGAGCGTTTCGAATTTCGTACAATCGTAATATGTCCTTGGGCTACCTTTTCGCGAAATTGTTCCGCGTCCATATTTTCTAGTTTTGCAGCCGCGCGTATTTCTTCAGTTATCTGCCCATTTTGGGCTTCAAGCATTCGTGTCATTTTTTCTCCTTCGTATAGAATAAAGAAAAATATATGACGCTGATCTGGAATGCTTAAATTCTTCTTTTTTAAACAAATTGAGAGATTTTATTTGCAAAGAGTGTGTCAGAGCGCTATATATACAAATAAGATTTGCGTATTTACTCTATAAAATACATATTATCGGTGACTATTACCTTTTATCAGGGGAAATGTATGGCTGAAAAACAGCGGTTGACACCAGAAGAGCTGGCGTATTTTAAAAATCTTTTACTGGAGGAGCGGGATCGAGTGTGTGAAGATCAGCGGAAGCTGGACGAGCAGAATTTAAAACAGACCGTAGAATCTGCTTCAGGTGAGGGCACGCACTTCTCCAATCATATAGGTGATGCCGCAGCAGCGTCGTATGATCGTGAATTTTCTATGAATTTGGCAGAACGACAGGCTAAATATCTTGAACAAATTGATGATGCGCTCTTACGCATTAAAGACGGGACCTACGGCGTGTGTATGGTGACGGGAAAGCTTATTCCCACGGAGCGTTTGGAGGCAGTTCTTGTTGCAAAGTATTCTATTGAGGGTAAGAATATTAAAAATAAACAGAAGCGTCACGGATAAACGCACACGTTTTTTTTCTTGTTTTTCTTAAGTGTATTCTCTGTTTCATCCTCTGTGTATGCTGAGGTTGCGGTAGAACAAAATGAGGTCGAGAGGCGTTCACAACAGTTACTTGACTCCCTTATTATTGCAGGATATCCCTTGGCTGTTGTGGAGACAGACCCCGTAACACCCTCTGATACATTTCTACTTTCTTATACGCCGGGGCCGTATATACAGGCCCCACGCTTCGTTGTAGAGCCTTCCGAGAACCTACCTCCATGGCTCTACGAGTACTGGCTACGTCCATATGAAAACCGGGCATTCCTCCGCGATGATTTTCGGCAGCTTGATCAAACAGCTGCGTCTATTCCATATATTGAAGAGGTATATCGAGGGTTGCCGTATCGTGAAGACTCGTTGCTTCTATTTCCCACCAGTATTACCAGCACCTCGTCTTTTATGGTACAGGGAGGGGTTGCTTATTCAAACCAAACATCAGAAGGACTTCATGGAGATCTTTCCCTTTCTCTTCTTCATCTTCTTGGTTTTGGTGAGGAATTTTTCTTAGAATATGTGGGGAGTGATGAGGTGCGAGAACTCTCCACACGTCTGAGAGTTCCGCATCTATTTCAAGGACCCTTTCACTTGCGCAGCAGTTTTTCCCTTGAGTTGCGAGGGGACTCCTACAGTTTCTTTCAATACTCCCTTGGCGGTGTATACCCCGTGTATACCGATGGCGTCGAGATCTCCCTCGCCGTTTCTGCGTATGAGGTGCAAGACGATACCGTGCGCCGAACCTTTCGGGGGGTTGATTTTGGTGCCTCTTCTGTACAGAGACTGTTTCGGGCAGAGGAGCGCGGCTTGTTTTGGTATATTCAGTCTGAAACCGGACAGGTAAGATCCGAAGGGGCGGGGCAACTAATGTCCCGATTTACTTCTGGGGGAGGAGGCCAACATCCTTTGGGGAGATTTGCTTTGTATTCTGAAATACATCCGTGGTATCTGTATGTGGGGTCCTATGATGATCTTACCTTGAGTGAAGTTTTTCGTCTTGGCGGAGAACAGACAATACGGGGATATGCACGGAAAAGTATTCCTCAAACAGCTCATCTCCTTACACGTTCAGAACTACGCTATTTTCCAGATGCAACAACCATGGTGTATCTTCTTTTTGATACCTCCCACGGAACATTTGGGCACGTTACCCGTGAGGGGTGGCGATCTCGATTTTCGTATGGAACAGGTTTATCCCTCCGTACAAGGGCTGTTCAAATGTATCTGGAGTGGGCAAACCACCAAAATAACCCGCTTTCTCAGAGTTTTATACACTTTAGAATTGCTCGGTAAGAAATAATCTGCCATATATAGGGGATATGGTGGGTTGGAGGGTGCAGGTAGTGAGGGCACCCTGTTGCCCATACTCTCCTTTACGGATAAGTAAGCTGTGTTATTAATGGGGTACCAAAGCACATGCCGTGAAGTGTGTTTTTCTTGTAAATATTTGGGGCAGATCATATTTTCCAGTACACCTACAAAGGAGAATCTATGAAATTTGCCCTGGGCATTGATATCGGCGGCACAAATACGGTTATCGGTCTTGTTGAGTATGGCGGGATTGTGCGGGACGTCCGGTCTATTCCCACGTGTGGATATGCTTCATTTGCAGAATATTTAGAAAATGTCCGTCGTGAGGCAGTAGCTTTACAGCAAGCCCACCCCCGCTTAGAGATTGTTGGGGTTGGTATTGGTGCTCCCGATGCAAATCATTACACCGGTGTGGTCGAATCGGCTTCCAATTTAGAATGGGAGTGTCCTGTTGATCTTCGCCAAGGCTTTGCTGATGCCCTGGGATATCCTGTGGTGGTGACAAATGATGCGAATGCATCTGCCTATGGTGAAATGATGTATGGTGCTGCCAAGGGGGTGAAGAATTTTGTGCAAATAACCTTGGGAACCGGCTTAGGGAGTGGGGTGATTATCAATGGGCAGATACTTACGGGAAAAACGGGTTTTGCCGGAGAACTGGGGCACTCCAACCTCATTACTGGGGGGCGTGATTGTGGGTGTGGCCGCAAGGGATGCGTGGAAACGTATGTCTCAGCCACAGGTATTTGTCGTACGGTTTTTGAGCTTCTTTCTCTGCGGCGTGGTGAGTCATCTTTGCGTAATATCTCAGCTGAAAAACTTACCGCTAAAGATGTGTATACCGCAGCTGTTTCCGGTGACCCCATTGCCTTAGAGGCTTTTGATAAAACGGGTGATTGGTTGGCGCAGGCCATGGCGGATGTGGTGGTTTTCCTGAGTCCTGAGATGATCGTCTTTTTTGGAGGCCTTACCCATTCCGGTGAGTATCTGATGGCTCCATTTCGCAAGTATTATGCTCGATATTGTATGAAGAATTTTCATGACACTGTTGTCTTCACCAATTCAGAATTAAAAGAGTCTGACGCGGCGGTGTTGGGCGCAGCGGGGCTTGTGTGGAATATGATTCTCTCTTCGTAACCTGTTTTTTTCTTGACTTTTTGCAAAGCTCTAGGTATAATTTTGTTGTCTCAGATTAAACAGACAGGACTCAAAAATGTATGAGGACGCTGCGCACTTAGGGGAGAAAGAGTCCGGAAAAATTTTAAAAAATCTGCTCACATCCATTGCTCATGTTATGGCTGAGAAGGATGATATCTCTGTTCTTCTGAAGGAATTTTCCCTTCTTGCCCACAGCATTGTTCCTTCTGATCGATGTACGATTTGGGTTCATTCGGTGAAAGAGCGCCGTTTATGGACCCGTCTTGCTGATGGCATTGAAACAATTCGTGTGTCTGATACGGAAGGCGTGGTTGGTTTATGCTTTCAGAGGCGAGAACCTGTGATTATTAATGACCCTTACAATGATTCCCGTTTTAATGCTTCCATTGACAAAGAAACTGGCTACACTACGCAGAGTATTATTGCTTTGCCCCTTACGACAAGTAATGGTGAGATTGTTGGAGTTTTTCAGGCTCTTAATCGCCTGAGTCCCAAGGGAACCATTTCAAGAAAGGGATATCAAGAACAGGATATTCGCTACTTAAATATTGTAACTGTTTACATTGCCCGTGAGATTGACGCTCACCTTCTTCGAGATGAGTTGACCCAGACGCAAAATGAAATTGTTTTTACTCTCGCCGAAACTGCGGAAATGCGTTCTCGCGAAACGGGGTATCATGTAAAGCGTGTGTCTGAATATTGTCGCTTTATTGCCGAACACTTGGGGTATTCCCGTGAAGAATGTGATGTTCTCGGAGTTGCTTCTTCCCTCCATGATATTGGAAAAATTGCGATTCCAGATAAAATCCTACTTAAGAATGGCCGTCTTACGGCTGACGAGTTCGGTGTTATGAAACGGCACTCGCGCTTAGGCTATGATATGTTAAAGCATTCTAATAGAGCGTTATTACAGGCTGCGGCATGGATTGCCTTGGAACACCATGAACGGTGGGATGGAGCAGGGTATCCAGCAGGAAAGAGTGGTACCGATATCCATGAGTATGGCCGTATTGTTGCCGTTGCGGATGTGTTTGATGCCTTGGCGAGTAAACGATGTTACAAATCTGCGTGGCCTCATGAAAAGATTATTGCTCTTTTTGAGAAAGAACGAGGAAAACAGTTTGACCCACGGATAACGGATATATTTTTAGAAAATCAAGCTGTTTTTATTGACATTCGAACCCGTTTTCAGGATTAGGATAATGGCAGAGGATTTATTAATTATTGCAGGTACTATCTTTCTTCTTCTCTTAGCGATCTCCATATTGAAGGGAGTATTGCGCCTGTTACTTCCCATTGTGATACTCTTAGCTTGTATCCTTTTTGTGGGGCCTCGACTCGGATGGTTTGAAGAGGAAGATCTCCGTGAGCATATCAATATTAACCAGGGCAGCCATATATATACTGACTCTATACCGCCCTTGTATACCTTCTGTAGGAGCAGGTGTGGCGGGGTATAAAACACATACGGCTGTTTCAATTCTCCTTGGCCTTGTTTTCTATCTGTCAGCGTATGTGTTTTCTCGTTACGTGTCGTTAGTTCCTCAGGAATTCTTTTCTCATGAAGGCCTTTTGAGGTTGTTTGCTACGGTATTGTTTTTCGGACTTTTTCCCGATATTGATACAAATAGTGTTGGGAGTCACTTCCTGTATTCTCTCATTTTTATATTACTCTTTCTACTGATTCTCCTTGGAAACTACGAAGAGGCAGCATTTCTTGGCCTCTTTTCCCTGATTCCTGTTCTTTCTCGACATCGGGGGTGGACACACTCTCTGTTCTGTGCTTTCTTCATACCCTTGTTGCTTACAGCAATTCCGGTGTTTCTTTATGGAAGAGACTCACTGGTACAGTGTATGCCCTACACCCTTGCAGGAATATGTGCATACATGGGACATCTCGTGTTTGATCGGATTTTTTTCTAATGCGTGTTGTATACATATTTCTATGTATTGCTCTGGGAACGAGCATCCTGGCGGCAGGAGAACGGCGCGGGTTTTCCATGGCAGAGGTTGATACAACCCGACTTCAGCATCGAATTTCTTTCGACTATGCCCAGGTTCCCTTTCTCGATTACGCAGCGCAGGTTGAACTTACCCTACTCGTCCCCGATTCTCTCATGAAGAAACGAATAGAACAGGATTCTCTTTTTATCGCCATGGCGGTGCATCGTCAATTAGAAAAGGTGACAGACCGAGATCCCTCAGTTCAGGCCATAGAAAAGGCGTTATACGAAGATATCCTCGGTTTTTTTTCTCTTCGCCGCCGGTTTCATCTCCATTTGTTTATTCGGGAGCTTGATCCCCTTCCTTCTCAAGAATAAGGGTAACTGGACCGTCATTTTCCGATACAACATGCATATGCGCCTGAAACGTTCCTGATTCCACTACGGGAAGAGTTTGTTTTAAATCTGCAATAACTGCTTCATATTGTTTTTTTGCATGGTGCGGTGGAGCAGCATTCGAAAAAGATGGTCTTCTACCCTTTCGACAATCGCCGTACAGAGTAAATTGCGATATGACAAGCACTGCACCCCCGATCTCTTCGAGAGAACGATTCATCTTTCCAGACTCATCTTCAAAAATACGTAAGGAGCGGATTTTTGTTGTAATCCAATCTCGTATTTCATCTGTGTCATGGGCGTGTACAGCCAAGTATACCAAGATTCCTTGGCCAATCTTTCCGCAACAGGTGCCTTCAACAGATACATGAGCTCGTGAAACCCGCTGTATAACAGCTCGCATATGTTCCTCCTTTTTGCAGATAAAATATATTACCAGAGAGTATAATTGTATCGGAGGGTGTTCATGGCTGAACTGCTCAATCTTTTTTTCTGGTATTTTCATAGTGCAATTATTCTCTGCACCCTTCTGGGGTGGATCGACCGGCGAACTCGATGGATTCATCGGATTGTGATTCTTCTTACGTGGCTCTCATGGTTTGGTGGGGGGATTCGCTATGGTTTTGGCTACTGCTTCCTGACAGATTGGCATTGGAATATTCGTCGAGAGCTTGGGTATGCCATTCCCACAGACTCCTTTATTCATTTTTTGCTGATGCGAGTGACCGGTATACATATGCACCGTTATTTTGTAGACGGTATTGCTGTTTTGGCTTTGGTGGTGGTGACGGGAATTGCCGTATACCAAGTGCTACACGGGGAGAGGTCATCTCCCCCCTGAGCATTTCTAGTAGTAGACTGATATACCCATTCGAATGGATGGGGCATTCATGTCAATTTCATAATCGTTTTTTAAGGTTGCAACTTGATACTCAAAGCCCACAAAAAGCGATGACTGGGGGCCGATATCATACACACCGTCAACTCCAAACTTCGTAATAACCCCATTGTAATAGCCGCCCACATCATCAATGAGGTCGGCCCATTCGCTTTCCTCTTCATCATTATAATCTGTATGGCGGATTGTCATGGAGTTGTACCCCACCTGTCCTCGGAATACAGGATGAAAGCGGTATTGGGGAAAGGGACTGATTTCAAGAAAAAGAGAGAGGGGAAACATGAAAATCTTTTGTTCACTCTTGATCTCCGATATCCCTTCAAGAACGCCGTCATCTGTATCAGGTTCATCCTCATCATCATCATCAATACCGGGATTACTTGATATATGCCACATAAAATCTCCCTTTACTCCCAATCTGATAAAGTCATCAAAGCCCATCCCCCACTCAACCGAGGCATTCCATGCGGTACCTGATTCAGATTCTTTTATCAGGGGGTTGTTTCCGGGCCATTGTGGACCTATGGAGAGAGAAATTGTTCTAGCTGCCCAGAGGGGGACACTTACCATTAGTAGGATGAAGACTGTTTTTTTCATTCGAGAGAACTCCTTTCGCTATTGTTCGTCGATACCAAAGCTAACAAGAAATACCATTCCGCTGATGACAGCCGTGGTAAAAAGGTGAAATAGATTCCGTTCAAGTTCATTGGTAACGTGAATCCGTTCTACCTTTGTTGAGAGAGTTTTCTCATATCCGCTTGTGTAGACCACATCAAGGTTCACTGTGTGGGTTCCATATGTTCCAAAGCGAAGGGGGTGAGAAAACCGCCCCGTTGAATCAAGATCCACTGCCTCACCACGAATTGCAAGGGATGCCGCATTCGGTATGGTTCCTTCTAAAATATATCTTCCCGTGGGAGTAAAGGCTGGTAATCCCATGAGAGAGTCTTCAAGATAATACCGTTCATCATATCCGGTGTAGGTAATGGTGCGAAAAAGGGTATCCTCTGATCCATCATCATAGGTAAGCACAAAGGGATATGTTTGCGCCCCCTCTTCTAGGGTAAGAGGATATTCGAAGGTCTTATCATCAGAGAGAGAGATTGAGTCTGCATCAATATGGAGGGACGTATTTGGTCGAAGAGTTCCGCGAAATGTATAGAACCTATTGTGAGAGGTGAGGGTGTCTTTGCCATGGAAATCATGAAGTTTGGCAAGTCCGGTTTTTCGCTGTATTCCCAGGTGGGTGGTTGTGCTATCTCTGGAAAGAAAGCCGTGAGGGGTGCGGCCGCGCAGGTGCAGGGTAACTTCTCCATAGGGGAGCGCTTTTTCCAGCACGGTTTCTGAGGTGTGTATACTGTAGAGTAGGGTGTCGTTATGATAGAGGGATACGTCGTAGGACGGCGCACTTTCACTCCAGCGAAGTATTGTTTTTTCTCCCGGAATTTTGTAAAACGTCGAGGGGGTGAGCAATTTCGGAGATTCTGGGAGATGAACCACCGAAACGGAAGTGTCTGTACTATAAAATCCTTGGGATGGGAGTATCTCATAGGGGGTGTCTTCATGAATGATGTGGAGGGTATCCTGTGGTGTCTGAGGTATGAGGCGGAACGAGGTATGGTCTTGGGTAAAGTGAGCCTGACCCTGAAGGCATATTGGTCCTATGGTCACCATGCGGCATAATGGGCGTGCTTCTGAAGATATCATCTCACCGGCGCGGGCGGAAAAGTCAACTCCCTTTTCATGTATCGTGAGAGAACTGGTATCGAGGAGCCGAAGGGTGTCTCCACGGGAGCTGACAAGTTCTGTCTTCTCGGTTTTGAAAGAGTGCGAGTGTGTCGTATCTGGCCAAAGGGTATCACCCCGTGCTGCTTTTATGAGAAAAAAGGTTTCAGGGACGTGTGGTTCCAGAAAAAGATGTACTTTGCTGTTAAGTATTCTTCCTTGCCGCGTTGTGTGGAGGATAGGGCTGATACTACAGCAGGAGTCTTGAATTACCTCGGGAGAGATGTTTCTGTCAGTAAAAAAGGTGCGTATGGTTGCCAGGCGCTCTTCGGAGAGACGAATAAAGGAGGTATCGGCTGTGGCATGACTGATACCTCTCAGATGAAGAGCCGTATCATGTGCGTGTAGTTGTTCCTGATAGGTTTCATACAGAGCCGTGAGTTGTGCGTAGGCTGTACTTGTCAAGCTGGATGATTCCTCTTCAAAGGAAATATGATACGCCCCTGTTTTTCCCCAGAGGCATAGTAGTACTAACAGTAGGTATGGCCGAATGCATTTCATTGGTATTCCTCAGCGTGATAACACAGTTTTTTACAATAGTATCATAGGTGTCGCTTTTTGAAAAGGGTTTTATCAAAAGAAGTAAAAAAGCCTTCCCATTTGGGAAGGCTTTACACGCTGAAACGAATGAAACTACATGTTTTTTATAATTTCATCTCCAAAACCAGAGCATGAAACTTTTGTAGCACCATCCATGAGCCGTTCAAAATCATAGGTGACTCTTTTTGATGCAATGGCACCTTCTACACCGGCATTGATGAGATCTGCCGCTTTGGTCCACCCCATGTATCGTAACATAATTTCTGATGAAAGAATGACCGAAGAGGGGTTTACCATATCCTTGTCGGTATATTTGGGAGCTGTTCCGTGGGTTGCTTCAAAAAGGCCCATGCCGGTAGTGTAGTTTATGTTTGCACCGGGAGCGATACCGATACCCCCAACCTGTGCTGCAAGAGCATCGGAAACATAGTCACCGTTTAGGTTCAGGGTTGCTATGACATCGTATTCCTTGGGACGGGTGAGAATTTGTTGAAGAAAGGCGTCTGCAATTGAGTCTTTAATAATAATCTCACGTCCTTCGTGAGTGAGTGTGAGCCATGGCCCCCCGTCAAGCTCAACAGCACCAAACTCTTTTTTTGCAAGTGCATAGCCCCAATCACGGAATCCGCCTTCAGTAAACTTCATGATGTTCCCCTTGTGTACCAAGGTAACAGAGTCACGATTGTTGTCAAGGGCGTACTGTATAGCTGCTCGTACAATACGTTCTGTTCCTTCTCGGGATACCGGTTTGATGCCGAGTCCGCATGAATCGGGAAAGCGGATGTTTTGGTATCTTTCGGGAAATTCAGTTTTAAGCAGTGACTTAAACTTTTCTGTGTCAGCATCACCATCCTTAAACTCTATTCCCGCATAAATGTCTTCGGTATTCTCTCTGAACACCACCATATCGATATCTTCAGGACGTTTTACCGGAGAGGGAACCCCGGTGAAGTATTTTACCGGGCGAAGACAGGTGTAGAGATCCAATTTTTGGCGAAGGGCTACATTCAGAGAGCGAATACCCCCGCCAACGGGAGTCGTGAGAGGGCCCTTCAGGGCTATGTGGTATTTTCTAATTGCTTCAACGGTTTCTTCAGGAAGCCACTGGCCGGTTTCATCATAGGCTTTCTGACCTGCCAACACTTCTTTCCATGAGATAGAACGTTCGCCGTCATAGGCTTTTTCCACAGCTGCAGCGATAACTTTCTCCGCAGCCCGCCAGATATCAGGCCCCACGCCGTCGCCGATAATAAACGGGATTATGGGAGTATTGGGGACATTCATGGTCCCCGCTGTAAGGGTAATTGCTTCTGCCATAGGTGCTCCTTTATTTTAAATACGGTACTATTTCCGGGTGAATCTTTTTGTTTGAGAGTATGAACGTATCTCCGTAGATCGTCTCTTTATTAAGCGAGTCCGTGCATTTCCCCCCTGCTTCTTTTACAATGATTGCTGCGGAAGCACGATCCCACGGAAAATCAATCATCCCTACGGCAAGATCGAGTTTTCCCGAGGCGACTGCCATGTAGGTATAGGCATCCATAAATCCATAGGGATAATCAATATGTTCCATAAGAGAAAAAAGCTTTTTTCCTCGTGGCTCACGGGCTGTTTCAACGGTGCCGAGAAAGGCCCCCATGGCAGCCTCAAGAGAGGAGGTGTTTGACACTGATATGGGAGTATCATTGCAGAAGGCACCACCACCAAGACGGGCGGTATAACATTCTCCTAAAGCGGGGAGGTTTACGACTCCCACGGTTATCTCACCATGATCTTCAAGAGCAATGAGCGTGCTGTAGGTGGGGATGCCGCGTATGTATGGGCGTGTTCCGTCAATGGGGTCAACAATCCATCGTCGCCCCGATGTTCCCGCTCGAATACCTCCTTCTTCACCGAAAAAACCATCTTCGGGAAAGGCTCTGCTGAGAGCACGGTAGATAATGTTTTCACAGGTCGTATCTACCTCTGTCACAGGGGAAGAGTCTTCCTTAATGTGGATACGGCCAATCTCTTTTTGAGCCCTGCGTTGGTATTCCCCAACCTCTCGGGCTATGTCAGCGGCATGGCGAAGTTCTGTTTCATAGGTGTTCACGGGTGTATTTCTCCAGTCAGGGTGAGCAGGGTTTCTTCTGGGGCAACACCGGCATTCTTTATGGTGGGAAAGCGATCGTGCTGCACGGCGTGGACATACTCCGTAAAGGCGGTGCGGATTTCTCTTCCCACGGGAGCAAACACCTGCGTGTGCCGGTACGTTTTTTCCGAAATTCCACAGATATCATACCACACCTGCACCTCGCCATTACAGTACGGACCAGCCCCAATACCGATGGTGGGCGTTTGTACAGAGGAGGTGATATGGGCGGCAATATTGTATGGGATAAGCTCAAGAATAAGATATTTTGCGCCGGCATGCTCTATGTGTTTGGCTAAGGAGAGCAGCTCCGTGGCGCGTCGAGCTGTTTTTCCCTGCAGGGAAACGGACAACCCTGGTGTTTGGGGCGTGAATCCGATGTGGCCGCAGAAGGGGATTTTCTCCCTGTTGAGAAGATCAAGATAAGGGGCTCGTCCGGTTTCCACTTCAATTTTTACCATATCTGCACCATTTTCCAGAAGAGATTGTGCATGGTCTCGGCATTTTTCCGGGGTTTTCATGGACGTGTAAGGTAGATCGCTTACAACAATTGCGGTTCCCGCTCCGCGTTTTACGGCACGGGTATGATGCAGCATATCTGAAAGGGTAACATCGTGAACAGAGGAGTACCCGAGAACATTTGTACCGAGGCTATCGCCCACGAGAAGAATGTCAACCCCGGCTTCTACGGCATAGCGGGCAGTCTGGTAGTCGTATGCAGTGAGCATAACTTCTTTTTTCTTTTCTGACTCATGAGGTAAACCCCTGTTCTTTAAAAGGGGAAAATAATATATTGTTACAGGAAACAAAACCACATCTCTCAACTATCAGTATGAGTGAGGAGGATATATGGCTTCAGGCTCGGTGAATAAAGTGATTCTCATTGGAAATCTTGGGGTTGATCCGGAGTTGCGAAGAACTCCCAACGGTGCAGCGGTGACAAATTTTACCATGGCTACAACGCGGAGGTTTAAAACCCAAGACGGCCAAATGCGTGAAGATACGGAATGGCATAATATTGTGGCATGGAATAAGGCTGCTGAGATTATGAGTCAGTATTTGCGCAAGGGCAGTAAAGTGTACATTGAAGGTTCTCTACAGACGCGTTCGTGGGAGAGCGACGGCATACGTAAGTACCGTACGGAAATTGTAGTTCGTGAATTTAATTTTCTTGATAGTCGCAACGACAATACTTCCGGACAAAATCAGCAGAGCGGTGGATCTTTTGGTGGAGCCCAATCCTATACGCAAGCACCGCAGGACTTTGGTTCCGGCTACTCTCAACAGCCGCAACAATCTGCTCCGGCGTCTCAACCATCAGATATGCCAATTGATGATGACCTCCCCTTTTAATATGGGGGGTGTGTGAAAATTATTCGGAGCGAATCCGACTTTGCCCATGTTGCAGATTTTCAGGCCACCATACCTGAATTTGCGTCTTGCTGTGATGATCCCCATGATATCCTGTTTCGGGGAGATCACTTTGGCGGGGTTGTTTTGGAGGCCCGTGTGGACAATCACTGTGCCGGTGTGCTTTTTGGGTATCCTACGCGTGCCCACACGTGGTACAATCATATTACGGCGGTTGTGCCGAAGTTTCGTGGTTGCGGGGTTGGCTCTGCTCTCTTAGACGCTTTTGCCCAGGAGGCTACCCAAGCAGGAGCAACGACTCTGTTTGTTAAATCGAAAAACTGTTTCCCCTCCATGATACGTCTGCTTGTTAAAAAAGAGTATGCCATTATCGGGATGGAGAAAGAGAAAATCCTCTTTGAAAAAATACTGTAAGGATCTGTCTATGAATACCATAGCTCTTATTCCTGCTCGCGGAGGAAGTAAAGGAGTTCCTCGTAAAAATATACGTCCCTTTTGCGGTGTCCCCCTTATTGTACATTCTATAAAGGCGGCGCAAGAGAGCCATCACATTTGCTCTGTGTGGGTATCCACTGATGATGCTGCTATTGCAAAAGTTGCCCGTGATGCGGGAGCTTCTGTTATTCACCGTCCAGAGCGTCTTGCCGGTGATACAGCAACCACAGAAAGTGCCGTGGAGCACGCCCTTGCATACCTGCAGGAGCGGGGTGTTGGGGTTGATCGAGTCGTTTTATTGCAAGCCACCAGCCCCCTTCGTCCTCCCGCATGCCTTGATGCTGCATTGGAGCAGTTTCATCAAAATGGGTATGATAGCTTGGTATCCCTGTCTCCTACGCATCGCTTCTTTTGGACTACTGAGGATGATCGTGCTGTTGCCCAGTATGACTACACTCGGCGTCCTCGTCGACAGGATATGAAGGAAGAGGACCTCTCCTATGTGGAGAATGGGTCCTTCTATATTTTCACTCAAGCCCTTTTTGAAGAGAAAAAAAATCGTCTTGGTGGCACGATCGGGTATTATTGTATGGGAGAAGAGTACAGTTATGAAATAGATACAGAGGCAGATTTTCTCTTCCTCGAGTCATTGGCAAAAGAAGAACGGGGGAGAGAATGATTTGTTCCATGGAGACGCTCCGTCACATTGTGTTGGTAGCAACAGATATTGATGGTGTTTGGACTGACGGGAGTATGTATTACGGTTCATCTGGCGAGGAGATGAAGCGTTTTTCTACCTATGACGGAATGGCCGTGGCCCGTTTGCGCGAGCATGGGCTTCACTGTGCTGTTTTAACAGGGGAAAATTCTTCGGCGGTACATGGTCGAATGAAGAAGTTGGGGATTGTGCACTATTATCCCGGTGAAAAAGAGAAGCTTTTGAGAATGAGAAGCATCTGTAAAGATCTTCGTATCTCCCTTGATCAAGTGGCCTACATTGGCGATGATCTCAATGATCTTGCCCTTCTGCAGGCGGTAGGATGTGCTGCTATGCCTCATACAAGTCCTATTCAAAATATTTTTACTCCCCATTACACCACTCGTTGCGGGGGAGGTGCCGGGGCGTTTCGTGAGTTTACTGACTATTTATTGAGCTTTCGGAGCAGGGGATGATACTTCTGAGGATCTACCTTGTTGTATCTCCTCTTATCTGGGGTGTTTTTCGCCTTTTCTCATTGATAACCAGCAAGGGTCGTGAGCGTTTCTTTTCGGAGTATGGTTGTTTTGTATCTTCGTGGAGAACCGTCTCAAAGCTGCGACGGGATGGACGGACTCCCGTGGTAATTCATGCTGCCTCGGGAGGAGAGTACGAACAGGTTGCTCCGCTTCTTGCGCGAATTGATCGTTCCCAATATATTATTATCCAAACAGTTTTCTCGCCGACCATATTCCGAAAAATTCATGCTTCTGACATGAGTGACGTGACTTTCTACCACCCCCCCGACTCACTCTGTTCTGCTGTGCTCTTTTTTCTTCTTTTTCGTCCGGGACTCTATATCACAAATCGTCATGACGTATGGCCGGCGCATCTTTGGGTTGCGCGGCTTTTCAACTGTACCACCGCCTATGTTAATGCTAATATATATCCGGAGTCGGTGCGATATGCGCGGATTGCCCGCCCGTTTTATGCAGCGGTGTTTCGTCTTTTTGATACTGTTTTTACGGGATCAGATCGTTTAAGGCATCTTCTCCATGAGGTACAACCACGCATGGCAGTTTCTGTGGTGGGGGATACTCGTTTTGAGCGGGTTCGTGCTCGGGCGGAACAAAATTCTCGAAGGCATTTCAACGATGAGCCACAGGGAACGGTGCTTGTCCTGGGTTCTCTTATTTCCTCAGACTATGTTCCGGTGTTCACGGGGGTGTCTCAGTACCGCAGAAACGGTGGTGAGGTGGCCCATATTATCGTGGTCCCTCACGAGGTAGATGCCGCAGCCCTGAGAGAAGCGGAAAAAGCTCTTTCTCATCATGGTTTTACCAGTCATCGCTATAGTGAATCTCCTTGTTTTGGTAGAAGTGACGCTGTTATTATTGATTCAGTGGGAATTCTTGCTGAGCTGTATGCATATGGTGATTGGGCCTATGTTGGAGCCGGGTTTGGAGCAGGGGTTCACTCTGTTATAGAGCCGGCTGTCTATGCTCTGCCCGTCGCATACGGCCCCCGCTATACGCTTCTTGATGAAGCGGTTACTCTGGCAGAAGAAAACCTTACGTGGGTGGTACACTGTGCAACAGATTTTGCACACTTTCTTGCAGAAGGGCGAGAGCAGCACGAGCTTCTTTCTCAGAAACTCTCTCTGTTCATTTCTGCCTCATGCGGAGCTTCCACTGAAATTTCTGTGGAGCTTGGATTGAATTTACCATAACATCATGGTAGAATGAGGGGGATTCTTTGATGAGTGAGACCACATGATTTTTCCCGTTCGAACTGTTGAAACCCGTTGTGCCCTTTTTCTTCTTGCTCCACTTGGCGTAGGTGTTCTTGCCTATCTCTTTGTGCAGCCGCCCCTTTTTTCCGAAGGCTCGACAATGGGGGGCTTGGTATGTATCCTTGGTATGGGAGGCTTTTTTTGGGTATATACCGTTGTTCTTCTCCGTCGTATTCTTTTTCAACGGCTCCGTAAACTTTCTTCCTCTCTCTTGTCAGCGAAGGACAATCCCCATGGAGCCCTTCTTGTTTCAGATACAGGGGGGGACGATATTGCTGATATGATAGAAGCATATAATTCACTCATCAAATCATATGAGGAGTTTAAAAAGGATTTTGCCTGGGCTCTTCGCGAGTCACAGCGTGTTGCTGCAGAGTCGCAAAAATCGAAAGAAAAGGTGCTTTTACTGAACCAGCGTCTGAGCGAAGAAAGTCGATGCTCACAGGAGATGGCACAACGAGCTCATGCAGCTAGCCGTGCAAAGAGTGATTTTCTGGCAAATATGAGTCATGAAATTCGTACCCCCATGAACGGCATTCTTGGTATGAATGACTTACTTCTTGAAACAGCACTCCATCCCGAACAGCGTGAGTATGTGACGGTGGTACGTAACAGTACGGAAGCACTCTTGACGATTATTAATGATATTTTGGATTTTTCCAAGATAGAAGCGGGGAAGATGGAGTTTGAAAATATTACCTTTGATATACGGGAAATGCTGGATGATTTTGCGGCAACCATTGCCTTTAAGGCAGAACAAAAAGGGCTTGAATTCATCCTTTCCGTAGCCCCGGGGGTTCCGGGCTTTTTAGTGGGGGACCCCGGCCGTATTCGGCAGATTTTGCTGAATCTAGCGGGAAATGCCATAAAATTTACCGATGCGGGTGAAGTATCTGTGTTTTGTCGGGTGCAAAAGGATATGGAACAAACCATCCTTCTTGATTTTGATGTGGTTGATACAGGAATTGGCATAGAAAAGAAGAAACAGGAGGCAATTTTTGACAGTTTCTCCCAAGCCGATGCTTCTACAACACGTAAGTTTGGAGGGACAGGCCTTGGTTTGGCTATTTCAAAACGGCTTATTGAAATTATGGATGGAACCATTTCTGTTGTGAGCACCGTGGGAGAGGGTACTGCCTTTAGTTTTACCATCGCTCTGGAAAAGTCACGTAAAACATATACAAAGAGTTTTCAAGAGTATCATCTGCGGGGCGTATATGCCTTGGTGGTTGATGATAACGGTACTAATCGAATGGTGGTAAAGAAAAATCTCCAAAGCTGTGGTGTTTCTGTGGAGTGTGCGGAAAACCCTCAGGAGGCCCGTGAGATCCTGGCACGTTCTCATACACGGCGTACTCCCTTTACCGTGGCAATTCTTGATTTGCAAATGCCCTACGAAACAGGCGTTGAATTTGCTCGATGGATTCGTAAACGTTCAGAATATGACAGCCTTGCTCTTATTCTCATGACCTCCGTTAATTATAACAGGAAGAAAGAGCAGGAAGGGACATGGTCAGATCTTTTTTCTGCGGTGCTACTGAAACCTCTCCGGGCAACAAACTTATGTAACTCCCTCATAGATCTTGTGGGAAACCAAGACACTTCGGTGCCAGAGGAACCAGCGCCGCAGCAGCGAGCGGCTCGTCATTTTGAAGACCTCTCTGTTCTTATTGTGGAGGATAATCCGGTGAATCAGAAGGTGGCCCAAATGATGTGTAAGAAAATTGGTGTTACAGCCGATGTTGCCAGTAATGGTGAAGAGGCTTTGTGCTATTTACGAGAAAACCGGGTGAACGTGGTTTTTATGGATGTGCAGATGCCTGTTATGGACGGCTATGCTGCAACGCGCGCCATTCGCCGTGATCCTGAGGTGTTGCAGCGTGAGATACCCATTATTGCCATGACTGCTAATGCCATGCAGGGTGATCGTGAAAAATGTGTAACGAGCGGCATGAATGATTATATTGCAAAGCCAGTGAAACCGAATATGCTTCGAGAGAAGATTTTGCAGTGGGGTGTGCGTGATCGTCGCAATTTCTAAGGAGACCTCTTTTGCCGAAGAGGCTTCCCTGATTACAGCGCTCCTTAGAGCAGGGTTAAGTCGTTATCATATCCGTAAACCTAACGTTTCTACGGAGTCGGTGGCACATCTTTTGCGCGCTCTTCCAAGAGAGACATATCCCCATATCTCTGTACATGGGAAGGCAGATCTTCTGCCTCTTTTTCCGGATATCTCCTTACATTTGACTGGACGGGATGTAAAGGACGGGAAAAAAGGGCGCAGTGCATCTTGTCATACCTTTCGAGAAGTGAGTGTCTTAGAGCATTCAATGGAGTATCTTTTTCTCAGTCCCATGAGAGATAGTATCTCTAAAAAAGGGTATGAGCAACAATTTGACGATGCGTCCGTGCAGGACTTTCTTCGTAGAAAGCGATCGGCTGCTCTTATCGCCCTTGGGGGGATTACCTCTGCGCATATTCCATCCATGGCTTCTCTGGGATTCAACGGAGTCGCTCTCATGGGAGCTCTCTGGACAGCTCCCAATCCCTTGGAAGCTTTTTTAGAGTGCCAAGACGTGTATTTACGGTATTCGTGGAAGGATTACGGGGGTCGTCATGTGAGGATTCCCGACTGAGACATTTCCCTGATATACCTGATGAAGATGTTTTTCCTGTAAGACCTCCTCCGCAGGTCCTTCGGCAATAATACGTCCATGATTGAGGAGGTTAAGGCGTGAGCAAAAGAGTCCGGCCACGGTAAGATCATGAATAACCACAACCACTGTTTTCCCTCTATGGGCCATGGTGTGCATTAAGGAGAGAATATCTCCTTGGTGGGTAATATCAAGATGGGCCAAGGGTTCATCAAATAGATAGATATCCGGGTCTTGACAGAGGGCGCGGCAGCATTGGGCAAGTTGTTGTTCTCCACTGCTAAGGGTTGTTGTCTTTCGATGTGCCAAGTGGAGAATACCCACTTCTGTGAGGATCTTCTCTACTCGTTTTTTTTCTCCTCGAGGCCATAGGGGGGCATGGGAGGAATGATAGGGGGTTCTTCCAAGAGAGACGTATTGAAA
The DNA here is from genome assembly GCF_000474745.1 of Chitinivibrio alkaliphilus ACht1. Lineage (NCBI taxonomy): Bacteria > Pseudomonadati > Fibrobacterota > Chitinivibrionia > Chitinivibrionales > Chitinivibrionaceae > Chitinivibrio > Chitinivibrio alkaliphilus. The sequence continues at coordinate 142,446 of NZ_ASJR01000002.1, forward strand.
CACCGTAAGATTGAGCGCTGCCATACGCGGGGGAATCAGTGTCACTGTTTGTGCTCGGTGTTTCGGCGTGAGGCTGGTGAGGCATTTTCCGCCAAGCAGCAGTGTGCCCGTATGGGGGAGTATGCCCGTACACATTTTCAGAAGTGTTGATTTACCGCAGCCGTTGGGACCAATGACTCCAACTATTTCACCGGGATGGGCATAGAAAGAGAGGTTATGCAGTACCGTATGTGCTCCGTAGCCTCCGGAGAGATTGGTTGCGAAAATCCCCCTATTCATAGGGAATACTCTCCCTTTGTGTCTTTGAGGAGGAACAAAAAGACCACTGCACCGATAATGCCCGTAAGTACTCCCACTGGAAGCTCTATGGGAACAAAGAGTGTTCGTGCTAAGGTGTCACATACCAGAAGAAAAATACCACCTCCAAACCACGAAAAGAGCAGAAGCGGCAGGTGGTCATTTCCCGTAACTATTCGGACGGTATGAGGAATAACAAGACCGACAAATCCGATAATACCTGTTGCAGCTACGGAAACTCCCGTGAGAATTGCTGCGAGAAAAAAGAGAAGCGGGAGAATTCGTTGCGGAGAAATACCCAAGGTGTGAGCCTCATCAAAGCCAAGGTAGAGGGCGTTGATTGATGCTGTAGAGAGAAGGGCCAGTAGGAGACCAAGTATCGAGGTAATTCCCGAAAGATATACAAGGGGACGAAAGGGTTGCTCCAAGGACCCCATAAGCCAGTTGAGTATTTCTGAGATTGTGTGGGCGGGAGAAAGAGAGATAATGAGCAATACGAGGGATGACGCAAGAAAGCTAATCATGATGCCCCGCAGGAGAATTGTTGTATGTCGCTGTACAAGGCTTTGGCCCGGGGTTGGAATATACAGAAGAAGGGTTACTCCCATGGCGCCGATAAATCCAGCTACAGGGAGCAGTATCTGAGGAGGAATAAGGGGTATGGGGAGGATAACCGCCATGGCCACGGCAAAAGAGGCTCCACCGGAAATGCCCAGGGTGTAGGGTTCAATCATGGGGTTTCTGTACACCGCTTGAAGAATTACTCCAGCAGTAGCCAGGGAAGAACCTACGGAAAAGGCGAGCATACTCCGGGGCATTCGAAGGGTATAAAGAATTGTTGTATCAATTTCCGAAAAGCTGTTTCTATGAAAGAGGATTTCTCTAAGAGAAAGGGGGTACTCTCCAGAAGAGAGAGACCAAAGAAGTACGATCCCCGTGACAAGGAGGAGCAGAATGCTGCCAGAAATCAGAAGCAATGAGTTTTGACGGACCATACTATTGGTGTGTCTCCAAAATACGATTAATCCGAAATAGCACATCCATAAACATGGGCGGGCTGGGACTGCAAACAGAATCAGCATCCATAATAAAAACATTATCCGTTGCAACAGCTTTCAGGGAAGGGTGGTCCTGCCAATACTGCCGTATTTTCTCCTGGCTTTGCCCCATGGTTGTGGCGATAATAACATCGGGATTATGCCGATAGAGAGTTTCCATGGAGTAGTTTCCCCGCACCGCGTCGGCAGCAATATTTTTGGCACCACAAAGGGATAGGTAGTCATGGATAAAGGAGTGCTGTGTAATGGTAAAAAGGGGATCTTTCCCAATTTGAAAAAAAACCGTGGGGCCATCGTGCGTAGCACTTACTTTGTTGAGAGAGTCTGTTTGTGCTAAGAGAGAGTCGCAGAGCTTTTCAGCACTGAGGGAGTCTCCCACAAGAGAGGCAACGGCAATATACTGTCGACAGAGATCTGAAAAAGAACGAGGAGTATCAAAAACATGCACAGTTGCTCCGGCTTGTTCTAAGAGAGTACGTTTATTTTGGGGGGTGATGGGCGTAGTTAGGATATAGTCCGGTTGCAAGCGTAAGACCGTTTCAACATTGAGGGAGAGCACATCCCCCACAACCTGTGCATCTTCCACTGTGGAGTGCGAGGTGGTACCTACGATGTATTCAGTTTTTCCTAAGGATGCCAAGTAGTTATCAATGGCAGGGGATAAGGAGACAATACGTAGGTCTTCGGCATGCATCTGCAACACAAGCATAAGGAGAAGAAAGAAACATTTTTTATCGACGATTGTGAGAGACTCCTTCAAGAATACGGGAAAATCCCCGGGTCATTTTGTGTATGTCATCAAAGGTCAGGGTTGATTCTTCTAATAAACCGAGACGAATTTTTTCATAAATGATTTTCTTAATAAACCCATCAAGATTGGCCATGGAATCACCAGAGTAACTGCGTGAGGCAGCTTCGAGAGAGTCTGCCAAAAGAAGAATTGCAGTTTCTGCCGTCTGCGGTTTCGGACCGGTGTAATAATAGGTTTCCCGTGCAGGGATCTCTTCAGGATTTGTATGAAGGGCCTTATTGTAGAAATACTGCATACAGGCGTCTCCATGATGCTCCTGTATGGCAGAGATAATACTTCCCGGTAATTGATGTTTTTTTGCAAGGCGTACGCCCATTTCTACATGGTCAATTATCAGACGTGCACTCTCATGGGGAGGCATATGGTCATGGGGGTTTTCACAATTACCCTGATTCTCAATAAAATTACGGGGATCCTTTTCAAGTTTCCCGATATCGTGGTAGTACGCTGCTACTCTACAGAGCAGTGAGTTTGTACCAATTTCATCTGAGGCAGATTCTGCCAAATTAGCTACTAGTATGGAGTGGTTGTATGTACCAGGTGCTTCAATGGAGAGCCGTTTCATAAGGGGATGACTCATATCAGCAAGCTCAAGGAGCTTCATATCCGTGGTGATACTGAATCGAGATTCAATGAGAGGAAGAAGAAGAATGGTGATAATTACGGAAAAGAATACATCGGAGAAGGCAAAGGCGGCGGCGATCATGGTAAGATGAGGAGTTAATTCATAATTGTAGTAGATGGCTAAAGATACCACAACCGTATTGATGAGGGTGAGAAGAAGTACAATGCGCAGATAATCTTTCCTGTATCGGATGGAATGAGCCATATGTGAGGCAATTCCTCCCGTGATAAGGATTTTAATGACTGAAATAAAATTGAACTCCGTGGCAATACCAAGGTAGACTGCAAAAAAAACACTGATAAGAAGTCCTGTTTCACGATTAAAGAGCATTGATGCAAGAAATACTCCCACTAACATGGGAACACCGTTAAAAAGAATTTCCAAAGAGGTTGTTGCTGTGGTACTGTTTTCAAGAAAAAGGGTTGGAAAGAAAAGGTAGGCACCGCGGATAATAAAAAGCTGGAGAGCAGTCATGCACGATAGCAGAAGAAAATAGGTGTCGGCGGTGAGGTCTAAGGGGATGAATTGGCGAAGAAAGGTGATTATGAGCACGGAGAGAAGAGATAAGAGGAGCAAGGCAGATATATTTTTCAATATTTGCTGCCGTGAATCTTCTGCCCTTGTTTGTTCCTCCATGGATTGTAGCGTAGAAAGGATTTCATGGGTATGATGATCTACCCGTTGATGTTTTCGAACTATTTCAACATTTTCAATGACCTTTGTTTTTACTGAATCTATCTCTTCAAGTGCTTCTTCCACTGTGTGCAGGGTCTTAGCGGGTTCAAAGGTGTAGGTGTCCAAAAAAATCTGGTCCATTATCTTATACAATGCAGAGGTAAAGTACATGTTTTTTGATTGGTCCACGGAAGGCAGCTCTGACAAGACCGCATCATACACTTCTGGCCTGCTGTATAGGGAATCCTTTGAAACTACGGTTGTGTCATCACCTGTATATACACGGATATCTCGATGGATAGTGTTTTTTCGTAACTTATCTAATAACCGATCATCTTCAGGGGTGGGGAGTGTTTCCGGCATGGGAGCACGTATGCCACGGTCAATCATTGAAGATATTTGCTGTTGCGCAGCTTTTACAGCATCCTGATTTGCTCGCAGAGCCTTTGCCTCTCTGTACGTAAACAAGCCGAGGCTGTCGAGAAATGATTTCGCTTCTTTGTGTTCAATGCTATCAAAGGAGAGGATGGTATCAATTTGTGAGAAAATGTAGAGTGCATGGTTTTGTGCCCGTTGTCGTTTTTTCTCATCGTAGGTGTATACGGGATAGGCATCAGCAAGAAGACGTTGTTCTTCAAGACGAAGAAGGGTGTCATTTTTTAAAACTTCAAAGGTATAGGGGGCAATAATTGTTTTGGGAGAAACTTCTCCCACGGTGGGATAGCTACTCTTTTGTGCACCCTGTTCATAGGGAAAGGTGAGAATAAGCGCCGCTATAAAAAGAACGATTGCAAGGACAAACTTATAGTTCCGTCCTTCAAAGGGGGGACGCGACTTGTTAAGATGTGTAATAGTTCTGGTGGATCTTTTTTGTTGTTTCATGATGAAGAATAAGATCCCGGAAGAAATACCGGGATCTCTGTGTGGTACATACCTGTCTTATCGAGGTATTTCAAAAACCTGGCCGGGGAAGATCAAGTCTTCTGGACGATCATACTTCGGTTCATCCACAAGACGACGATACCGTTCGTAGTCGCGATCAATTGTTTGTCTATTTGCCCGATATATTTCAGGCCATCGGCTTGCATCTGAGTAAATTTTCTCAAATTCTGCAATACGATAGAGACAGTCACGATTACCGGGACGATCCTGTACAACATAGCTTGTTACTTGATCAGGAAGGTGATTCTTCACCCGTTCAAGCAAGGTGTCTAATTCGGCAATTTTGTCACGTATTTCCCAGAGGAGGGATACGGGTTGCTCTTTAAGTGCCATGATACGATCTTCATTTTCTGCAATTTCGCTTTTTCTTCGAAGCAGCTCTTCCGGTGTGATACCAAGAAGCAACTCCAGGTTGCGACGAATATCCGCAATTTCTTCCTTGGCAGCTTCAACGTCAGTTTCGGTGATACCCAGAATATCATATTTTTCTTGGATAACCGCCGCAATGCCTTCGTCAAGATCAGATAAAAGCTGTCGTAAGCTATCAATTTTTGCTTGTTCTTCCCCAATCTGATGACGAAGCTGCTGCTCTTCATCAAGCGCTTCTTGTAATTCAAGATTGTACGTTTCGATGGTCATAGTGTCATACTCGCCGGGGACCTTTTCATATTGCCATGCAGCGCTTGCGCTGGTGGCAGTAATAAAAAGGGCGGCTACTAGTGCGACTAGGTTATATTTCATTGCATACCCCTTCAATTAGTTTTCCCGTTGGTCCATCTGCTGCTGAATATCATTACGTTCTTCTTCGTGGCGTTGCAGTGTTCCCTCTTTGTCACTCACCTCTTGCTCAAGAAGGCGTCGCTCTTCAACTTTTTCGTATCGAGTTTGTTCTGCACTCTGTGCAGCACCGCGAGCTTCTTCCAATCGGTGGAGTTGCTCTTCATCGGGACGTTGCGTACAGCCGGTTAACATAAATGCAGACAGGGCTGCACTGATGGTAACAAGCTTCACCAGGTTCTTTCCAAATTTCATACGTATACTCCTCTAGTCTGTAGTAGGACAATCCTGTCGCTGGTTTAATCTAAAACTAAATATAATCATAGATAGTACATAATTCAATTAAAAGTTTATCATACCTCAAAATAAATAGAAATCCTTTTAGAGTGATCCCAATATTTTATCCCGGATAATGGTCAGAATATCACTTTGTTGAACAATCATATATGTTTTTTCATCGTACTCTATTTCAATGGCCTGTTTTTTAAGGAACAGTACGAAATCTCCTTTCTGAACCTGTAACGGTATGTACCGGGGAGCGTCCTCATGTTCATGCCATTCATCCTGTTCCAGAGAAGCGGGGATGAGATAGCCGGGACCTGTTTGTACAACGATACCGGATTTTACGGCGTTCTTTTTTTCTACGCTTTGGGGAAGGTATAGCCCGCCAGATGTCTTTTCTCCGTCACGTGCTGGTGCAATGAGAAGTCTGTCTCCGATTACAAGAATTTCTTTTTCCGCATGTGTCATAAGTAGTGTATTCCTTATACGACGCTGTTTTGAGGGGTTCCGGCGCAAAATTGTTCGATATTTTTGCAGGTGATTTCCATAGCTCTCGTGCGTGCTTCAAAACTGGCCCACGCAATATGGGGGGTTATCATGGTATTGGGCGCTGAGATAAGGGGGGATCCTGACACGGGAGGTTCTTCATGGAGTACATCAACGCCGGCGTGGGCAATCTCTCCATGGGTAAGGGCTTGTGCCAAGGCTGTTTCATCTATGAGATCTCCACGACCTGTATTGATAAGAAGGGCGGTTTTTTTCATCTGTTTCAAGGTTTCTGAATTAATGATGTGATGTGTCTCTTCTGTGAGGGGGCAGGTTAATACCACAATGTCACTGTGAGCGAATAAAGACTCTTTGTCCATAAATGTTACATTCGGTACATCCTCTTCTGGCACGGTGCGTGTGTGGCAACAAATGTGCATACCAAAGGCCTTCGCAATGGTGGCTACGGCTTTTCCGATATTTCCAAAACCGATGATTCCCATTTGTTTTCCTGCAAGCTCCATAAGTGGGTATTTCCAGTAGGAGAATTGTTCTGCCCGTTCCCATTCACCCTGTTTTACGGAATCTGAGTGTTCCCGAACGCGGTTTGTACTGGCAAGTATGTGGGCAAATACCATTTGTGCCACGGAGTCTGTACTATAGGCAGGAACATTACATACGGTAATACCCAGTTGCTTTGCTGTTTCCAGAGCCACATTGTTCACTCCCGTTGCAGTGACTGCCACAAGGCTAAGATGAGGCAATTTTTGAAGAATCTCCGGAGACAAAATTACTTTGTTGATAATAGCGATATCGCTTTCTTTGAGGCGTGCTATAACCATGTCCTGTGTAGTGTTTTCGTATATGTCAACCTCTCCAAATGTACGTAGTTGGTCCCACGAGAGGTCTCCTGGGTTGAGAGCGTGTCCATCAAGAACAGTTATTTTCATGCGTTCCTCCTTTTTATCGAAAATACTACAGGGCTTCAAAAAAATCCACTTTTCTACGGTGGATAAAAATTATAAAAGAATTTGTTGTGGGAGGGAGTTTGATATATATTATCGCCAAATTGGTTGCACCCTTAGCTCAGCTGGATAGAGCAACGGATTTCTAATCCGTAGGTCAGAGGTTCGAATCCTCTAGGGTGTACTTCCTCATCCTCTCCCATTGCCCAAAATGTACTGTTTTATAGTATTTATGTCTCCTTTTACGAACATGTTATGGCAGTCGTTAGGTGTTGCAAAATGTCGTGTATCTACGGTCATATCTTGGATCTGGCGGTGTTTGATATGCTGGATACGCAGGCTCTTTTCTCCACGGTGTTTGTACTACCTGCAGTAGACGGTGCACCTTTGCAAGAGAACCTTCATGGGTATATTGATCCAAGGCTTCTTCAACGAGATAATTTCGCGGAATGTATGTGGGGTTTGCTCGGTCCATACGTTCCTCCTGCAACCCTATTTTTGCAATAGTACGACGTATTCGTTGAAACTCAGTGGTGCCGTAGATTGAGTCATGAAAAGTGCCGGGACGGCGCAGTTCAAGAAAGGTGTTTGTGTAGTCTGCAGCAGAATATTCCAGCCACTGAAGAATGTCTTCAACCTCTTTTCGTCCGTCAATCTCAGGCGGTATTCCGAGTTTTTCCTGCATCATATGGAAATACTTTTTGGTAAACTTTGCATTGAAAGACTGAAGCACCTTGGTAAGCCGGTGTACTCCCTCTGTGGGGTGTGTTCCTACGAGAGGGGCAATGGTTTCGGCAAAGCGAGCGAGGTTCCAGAGAAGTATCTGTCGTTGGTTTTTAAAGGAGTATCTCCCGTGTCTGTCTATGGAGCTGAAGACCGTTTGTGGATCATAGGCATTCATGAATGCACAGGGGCCGTAATCAAAACTTTCCCCGGAGATGCTCATGTTATCCGTATTCATAACACCGTGGATAAAACCGATACGGTACCAGTCTATCACCATATCCATGAGTGCATGCATCACTTTCTCAAAAAAGAGGAGGTAGGAATCTTTCCTCTCTGTTAGTTCAGGATACAGTCGGTCTATGACGTAATCTGTGAATTGGCGTAATTCTTGCTCTGTTCCTGTTGCCGCGCGGTACTGAAATGTTCCGATGCGAATATGGCTGTGCATGCTTCGTATCAGCACCGCCCCGGTCTCTCTTTTTTGTCGATATACTGGCGTATCTGTTTCGATAACGGCAAGACTGCGAGAGCTGCGCACACCAAGATGTGCCAAGCATTCACTGTAGATATACTCCCGGAGCATGGCACTGGTTGTGGCTTTACCGTCCCCCCCACGGGAGTACGGAGTAGGACCACTACCTTTTAGCTGAATGTCATGGCGAATACCCCGGGGATCAATATGTTCCCCCAAGAGGGCTGCGCGCCCATCTCCCAGTATTGTAAAATTACCAAATTGGTGGCCCGCGTAGGCTTGGGCGAAAGGAGGTTCTACATATTCGCCCCGACGCAACATCGTGATAAGGTAAGATTCATCGGGGAGGGCATACTTTTTTTGGAGATTCGTATTAAAGAGCAGTGGTTTCGGATGGAGCATTTTAGCCGGCGTTACAAAGGAAAAAAGGGCCGGATCCTGATGGGTGTACGTTGTATGAAATCTAAATTCAGAAGTCATGAAAACCTCCGGAAAAGGGTGGAGGGATCGGTTCTTCTTTTCAATATATACTGGGGAGTTCTAATATGAGACTTTCATAACGGTAATGGTTGTGAATTACGTAAGAATTATGCTTCTACTACAAGGTTCCCTATAAATAGTAATACGGATTTGGAGTAAGATAGAGTAATTTAAACCTGCCCAATTGGGCAGGTTTGCTCTGTATTTAAGGAATGCGTAGCTGAAAATTTTTGTGAATATTTCCTGATTCAATTCGTACAAAATATACCCCGTGGGAAAGCGTTTTTGTGGCAATACGGTGCTCTTTTTGTCCTTGAGAAATTGCAATCTGTCGCCCCGCCGATGTCATCAAGCGTACCGTGGAGGGGGATTTGTCATGCAAAGCAACCGTAAAGAATCCGGGGCCATGGGTGATTTTTGTAACATCGCTGCGGGGTTCATAATCAGAGTCTATGGTATTGGTCGCACCTTCAGAGAAAAGGTATACTTGTTCTCCTGTGTTGAGCAAGATTGCATCATCCAGAATATGCACTCCAAACCGACGTATTAGATAAAGAGATTCATGAGGCAGTGGTGTCGGAGTAGGTATTCTTTCCCATGAACGAGCACCATCCTTGCTTAGAAAAAGAGCGTCATCGGTATCCCCTCGTGCTGCCACAAAGGTATCACCCATTTTTCCAAGAAAGATATACCCGTCGGTTTCTCTATCCGAGGCAATCCATGTGTTCCCCATATCAGGGGAAAGGTAGAGTGATCCTGTGGTGGTAAAACAATAGAGCGTATCCTCATGTATTGCCAATCGCTCGGGATGTTTTACACCGAGGGGGTCAGCTTTTTTTAGGGAGGTGTTGTTCGTATCCCAAAGGATTCGGCCACCGGAAATTGATGCATGTCCCTGACCTCCTCCACCTCCCCATAATGAAAATAGAAAGAGCACTCCTTCATCAAATACCAAAGGATCTATAAACTGGATAAATCCTATTCCTCCTCCTACGATAGAATCGACAAGGGTGTCGAAATGTCGTAAATGTCTATCAAGTTTTGAGATGTTACCTTTACCAGTACTTGAAAAAAGAATTCGTGTGGAGCCGTTTCGTAGGACTTTAGACCCTGGTTTCAGAGAGAGAGACCACTCTTCAGACCAATATTCACCATCGTCCCTTGAGTAGTACATTCGCGAGTCGCTCTTGTCTTCAATCGCAAAAAACAGGGAATCGAGGAGAGAAAATTCTACTACGGGATTTCCTGTAAAAAGCACAGCATTGGCTTGTTCTGTTTCTCTTGAATAACGGCGTATCATGGAACCGCTCTGATTTGAATGGGCTGTAAGAATCATGTTTGTGTTGCCGGAAACAGCGGTTATCTTCGTACCGGGTTCTGCTTCAGTAATATGCTCCCATTGGGCCAAAGAAGCCGTTGGAAAAAGACAAAGAATGAGAAATAGTGCCATACCGGGATTACACCACCTAGGGATCATGATTTTCATGATAGTACTCCTTAAAAAATTAAAATAGAAACTGCCCCGATGGTAAAAAGAAGGTGTATGAAAGCATATCGGGATTGAATATAAGATATACATTTTTTTCTCTAAATTAAAAAAAATGTTTGCACTCTTAAAAAAAGGTTCGTGGGGATACTCTACCAATCTATGTTAGTACTGTGCCCCCCCCTTATTTACAAAATCGGCATAGGGGGGCATGTAGAACTCAAATAATCAATAGATGAAAGCAATGAACATAATGGCTCTATTCTGCGGTGTCACTGGATTGCTATGTAAAAGTAGACCATATTACAGAACGTGTCACTATACCACCTCATCCGTATTTCCAAAAATAACAAGAGAAGTCATCGTTCCACTGTACAGGTTTATCTTTACAAAAAGATCTCTGGTTTTTCACAACTAATTTCACCCGTGGTTTCCTGCGCAAGGGAATTGGGGAGTCTTGACTATTATTGATTCGTGTCTATCTTCGTTTAATTTTCCGATGATTTCAAAGCCTGTGGAAAGACAGCTGTGAAGATATCCGTCGTCTTTGCATTCCATGAGAGGCGTTTTTTCTTGTCACGTTTTTGTCGTTTTATATGCAAAATTCCACGAGTATCCTTGAGATAGGGGGATAACTATTTTTTTTGGAATTTTCGAAAATTCTATAGTACCTTACTGCAAAATGCGAAGAAACGACCTTTAAAAAGGATGATTCGGATGAGACATGTAAGATGTACGGTGCTACTTATTTTGGTGGCAGCCCTTGTGGCAAGTGTTGTGGCTGAGAGTATGGGCCGAAGACCTATCTCGAGTATACCCACAGGAAAAAATATATTGCCTTAACCTTTGATGATGGACCTAATACCAATGAAACGGTTCAGATTCTTGATGAGGTGAAGCGTCTTGATCCCGAGGCTCGGGTAACCTTTTATATTAACGGTGATCAGGTGAATGATGAAACCATACCTGTAATGAGGCGTGCTACCGCAGAAGGACATGATGTAGACAATCATGGCTATTACCACTACTCTCATGGCGGAGCTCATTCCGATTCGAGGGATGATCAGGGCAACCAAGTAATCTTGGAAACGCCCGAAGAGGCTCGGGAGAATATTCAGCGAAATTCCGAATTGATTTATGACATAACGGGGTACTGGCCCTTTTCTTTCCGCGCGCCCTTTTTTGAGTGGGGAAGCCAGCTGGAAGGCCTTGACAGAAAGCTCAATATGCCCTTTGTACATGCTATTTATGATACAAATGACTGGAGTGTTAGCAACCAAGAAGATCCCGAAGGGATGGCTGCGGAGCTTCTTTCCAGTGATCGGGTTCGTTGTGGTACCATTATTCTTATGCATGATGCCCCTGCTGGAAGAAGACAGGGTACGGTTGATGCGTTGCAACACTTTATTCCCCAGCTGGTTGAGCGAGGGTATGTGTTTGTGACAGTGCGAGAGCTTTTTGCCATGAAACAAATGCAGCCTGAATTGTTTATTCCCCGGGATACGTGGAACCCCAATCCACGGGTACCCTTTGACGCAGACGACAATAGTGGAAGATACAGCCATGTTGATTTCTGGCCCGACCATGATACGTGGTGGGAAAATGATTGGTGGACCAACCCTACTCCCCCATGGGAACGAGATCTCGATGATGACAGTGGCGATTCCGATGATGAAATTACAACCTACACAATACAGGTTGATGGCGGATCTGCAAGCGCCGTACGGGCCCAGGAGGGAGAGATCGTAGATCTCACGGTGGGTACAGCCCCCGAAGGAAAGCGGTTTTTAGAATGGCGTGTTGTTTCAGGTGATATTTCTATTACGGATAACTCTTTTGAAGTTGGTACATCCAACGTTGTTATTGAGGCAGTCTGGGAATCAATTGGTGGTGATGATGATTCGTATATTGCGCTGCTTCCTTGGGAGTGGGCACAATGGGATGGCTACGCTGATACCACTTCCTCGGTAGAGATACACTCTGATGGTACAGAAGGTGATCTTGTGGCTGATTTAAATCGTGGAGAAAGCAATTCATATCTTGGGTTACTTCTCTGGCTGGAAGAGAGTGTTGATTTCTCAGATGCTACGGGCATGGAGGTTACCTATTCTGCCGATCGGGATTTCCGACTTGTTCTTTCAGATACCACCTCCTATGAAGATGGTGGCTGGGAGCCCTGTGGTGTTGTATTGCCTGCGGGGCAAGAGCGCACTGCAACCCTTTCCATAGAAGATGTAAGAAAGGGACTTCCCTCCGTATCTCCCGAAGGGGTGAAGGGTATTACCTTTTACCACACCGATAACGGGGAAGAGCTTACTCTTACCGTGACAAGCATGAGACTCTTTGGAGCCGAGTTTCTCACAGACGAGGAAACGTCTCGTATCTCTACGGATCACCAGAGAGTTCGGGATTCAGAAATTTCCATTGCAGGAATTAGTGGAACTCGATTGAACCTCAATGTTCCAGCTGCAGGAACATATACAGTGACAATCCACAGTGTAGATGGTAAGTTACTCTCACTGCGTGAGGTCAAACTGTCTCGTGGAGAAAATGCGGTTGGCTTAGACAATACCATGGCACGTGGCCCGGCAATTGTCCGTGTACAGGGCTCTAATATCCAGGCGGTGAAGAGAACCATTGTGCGATAAGAGCAGACATCATAGTGCAGAAAAAGGTAGGGGGTTCCCTACCTTTTTCTGTATCTCTTCGCAGGAGAGTGTAAGGAATTTTTTTTGGAGAACGGCAGGGTGTGGGTGTCGAATCTCTACGTGTCCCCTTGGCATATGACAAAAAGAGAAACAAGTAGTACAGTATGCAGAGAAATATACCTATATTGTGAGTGTGATGAATAGGATGAATCTTAAAGAGGAGTTTGTATGAAACAGGGGCGTATTTCTTTCTGCCTTATACGTAAAACCGCATCGTTTCTTTTGGGAAGTGCTTTGATTGGGGGGATTATTCGACGGTGTAGACACCATTCCTGCTTGTGTAAAAATGGAAATGTCAACCAAGAGCACGGAGAGTCTGCGGGCGTACAATCTCCCTTGGAGCTCTTAAAAAAACGGTATGTTCTGGGTGAAATATCCCGGAAAGAGTTTGAGCAAATGCGCCGGGATATTTCCGAGTAATTCCTATGGCTCCTTGATCAAGGAGCCAACTGAAATTTGCCCATAAGGGCGTGCAGGCTTTCTACTTCTTGATAGAGTTCTTCCGTTGATGAAGCGATATCCTCTGAGCTTGCGGCTGTTTCTTGCGTAATCTCATCAATTTCCTGTAAGGCTGTACTAATTTCCCGTACTCCCTGAGCTTGATCATGGGAGTAGTGTGATACCTTTTCAACTTCTGCCAAGAGCCCTTCCACTTGTTGTGTTACCGTATCCAGCATTTCCTGGGTTTCCTTGGCAATACGACTTCCCTCTTCAACAGTATTGGTCGAGGTTTCTACAAGCTCCCGTGTTTCACGGGCGGCCTTTCCACTGCGTGAGGCGAGGCTCCGTACTTCCTCGGCAACCACGGCAAATCCCTTGCCATGATGACCGGCACGAGCAGCTTCAACAGCAGCATTTAAGGCAAGAAGATTTGTTTGAAAGGCAATATCCTCAATAAGTTTTGAGACCGTTCGTATCTGCGCGCTCGATTTTTCAATATTTCCCATGGATGTAACCATCTCATGCATATGTTGCTGTCCTTCTACAACAATACTACTTGTTTCACGCCCCTGTTTTGTTGCGGTCGTGGTGATACGGGCATTTTCTTGTGCCTGACTTCCAATTTGCGTTACCGTGGCGCTAATTTCTTCAAGGTTTGCCGCGGTATTTGTAGCACGTTCACTGAGTTTCTCTGCTTCACCCTGTATGGACTCGGCACCCCGTGTTACGGTATTCACGAGGGATGCTCCCTTTTTCAAGGTTTCTCCCACGGTTGTTACCATACGGTTGAGGGAGTCTCCTAAGGTATCTACGGAAGAAGAGAGGGGAACTTTTTGCGTCCAGTCTCCCTTCGCAATAGTATCGGTAAGTCCCGTTTTTTCTTCAAGTCCGTGGGCAAGATGGTTTAAGGCTCGAATCATTTCTCCTATCTCGTCATTTCTTTCTTGCGGAACCCGTTTTGAGAAATCCCCCTTTGCCAAGGTGTGAAGAATGCCTGAGCAGCGTGAGATAGGCACCGTCACGGTTCGAATGATCCAGCGTCCTGCAAACACAGAAAGGGCAATAAGCAGTATGAGTGCTATGGTCGTAATGCGCCGTATACGGCTAACAAACCCCGGGATTGACTTCCGTGCTCCGGAGACCCCCTCCTGGGTAAGCTTCGTTGCGGCATGGGCGAGAGAGTCAACCTGAAGTACCGCCTCTTGGATGGCCGAAGAAGCAGATGACGAGGCCCTGTCTTCGTGATTATTCTGTATGGTATGGAGAGCTGCAATGGCTGTATCAGCCTTTGTGTGTACGCCTTCGCCGAGTTGCCAGAAGACGCCAGCGTGACGTTCTTCTTCATTCGAGACGGTCTCGGTGAAATAGTCAAATATAGGTATGATGTTTTTCTGGGCGTGGCGATACTGCTTTTGTGCTTGTTGCAACAGATGTGTGTCCTTTTCATGGAGGTAGGCATATCCATACATGCGTCCCCGTTCCAGATGGGTTTCTACGGTAATTATATCACTTACTACGGAGTTGATACGGTGTATTCTATTCCATAGTTGGGTAGAACTGATTGAAAGTATGCCGAAAATAATCAGGATGCTTGAAAGCATGGCATAGAGTCGAAATGGAATGGATGCGATTTTTTTCATGGTTGTTCTCCTCTGAAGATAGGTTTTACTCAGTCTATCATACCCGCTACGGGAATGCAAGAAGTGTTCTATGCTATTGAAAAAAAACGGGCTATGTTCTGTTATTACAGGTTTTCCTTCTCGTGTCTCCAGATACAACAGCTGGGGTACAACGAGGGAGGGAGTGCTTATTTCGCTAATTTATTGAAATGGTTGTGAAAATAATTGAAAGTGTTTCTCTTCTATGGTACCATGAATGAAACTCGTGATATATAACTTTTCGGGAGATCTTCAATGATACAGAAAGTACAGGGGTATGTAAAAAATATGGGAATACAGAAGAAAATTGCCGGAGGTATTATCTTTCTTCTGACACTGAGTTGCTTAGTCTTGGGAATTCTTGCTTACAGTGTTGCAGCAAATCTCGTACGGACAACCTTAGCAGAAACCCTCACCACCTTTGCACGGGAAAACTCAGAAGAAATTACCTTGCACATTCAAAATCATCTCCTCACCCTTGAGGCAGTGGCGGAACGCAATCACATTCGCAGTATGGATTGGGAGCTTCAGTTGCCTGCTTTAAGAGAACAACGCGAGCGATGGGGTTTTTTAGGGATTGGCATTGTGTTCCCCGACGGAACGACCCAGTATGCAGATGGAACCACTGCTGATTTGGCAGATAGAGAGTATGTGCAAAATGCCTTTGCGGGAGAAGCAAATATGTCTGATGTAATTATCAGTCGCGTAACCGGTGATCCCGTGGTCATGCTTGCGGTACCAGTGCGTGATACCACTGAAGAGATCGGAGCGGTTCTCATTGCACGGCTTGATGGGTTTATTCTCTCTGGATACACTGATGATATGGGGTTTGGAGATCGTGGGTATGCCTATATTATTAACGGAGAGGGAGCGGTAATCGCTCACCCTAACAGAGATTTTGTGCGACAGGGGCTTAATATAATAGAAGAGAGCAAACACGATGAGTCCTTGCTCCCCTTGGCAAATCAAAAACGATCCATGATTGCCGGAAATGCCGGGTATGACGAATACTGGTTTCAAGGTTCTTTTCGTCTTTTTGGTTATGCTCCCATAGAGGGTACAGATTGGTCTATTGCAATAGGTGCAGAGCGTGATGAGGTTTTGGCCAGCCTCTATGCAATGCGGAGAAACTTTATCTTTCTTGCTCTGCTTATTATTGTGATCGGAGGAGCAGTATCCTTTTTAACCGCACGAAGTTTAACCCTTCCTATTATTCGCATTCATGAGGTTGTACAAAAAATCGCTGTAGGTAATTTCCGTGATGAGTGTCCTGTATATGGAACGGATGAGGTAGGGCGAATTGCTGAAAGTGTGAATTTGTTGAGAAACAATCTGTATGAGTTTATGATGGCCCTTGATGCGGTTGGTAAGGGAGATCTTACGGTGGAATTTCCCGTGGATGATCCAGAAGACCAGATTGTCCCTGTGGGAAATCAGATGGTTGCGGGGCTACGACAATTGGTAAGTAAGCTTCGCGATGTGATTACGCAAGTGGAGAGCGGATCGACGCAAATATCAGATGCCTCACAGGACCTTAGTGAAGGAGCAACCAGTTCTGCTGCTAACATCGAGGAAATAAACTCCTCTATTACGGAGATTGGCTCGCGGGCAAAAAAGAATGCCGAAAACAGCCAAAAGGCGCATGACATAGCCGAAGATACCAATACAAAAGCGCATGAGGGAAGCAGCTGGATGAATGATATGGTCTCTTCCATGGGAGAGATAGAAACCGCCAGTGAGAAAATACGTAAGGTAACAAAAATTATTGAAGATATCGCCTTTCAGACAAATCTTCTTGCCCTTAATGCCGCCGTGGAAGCAGCACGTGCAGGAACGCACGGCAAGGGCTTTGCCGTGGTTGCTGAGGAAGTACGAAGCCTCGCTTCACGCAGTGGAAAGGCCGCCCGTGAAACCCGTGAGCTTATAGAAAGCTCTGGAGAAAAGGTGTCCAAGGGCAATGAGATTGCACAGAAGACCTCTGCCATGCTATCACAGATTACCGAAGGAGTGGAGGAGCTATTAACCGTTATCGATGAAGTGTCTGTTTCTTCATCAGATCAGGCCACAGGAGTTGAAGAGATTGGGGCATCCCTCCATGATGTGGATGAGATTGTCCAGCAGAATGCGGCAAGCTCTGAAGAGACTGCTTCGGCGGCTGAGGAATTGTCTTCTCAGGCAGAGGATTTAAAGGCCTTGGTGGAAAAATTCAAATTGTCGTAGAATTGATGTTGTGAATGTTTCAGGGGAGCGGTGTGTGTAGTTTTTTTGAGAAGGTCCAGGTTGTTATTTAAAAAACATATCATACAATTAGTACTGATAGTATTTCATTTATCTGAGGAGATTTCTATGAAACGATGGAGTATGGTGGCTTTGGTTGCGTTCTTTTTAGCCACGAGTATTATATCCGCACAGGATGGTTTTAATTTGTATGGGTTTCTTGATGTTGATGCCGATCTACATTTTATCGACGATGATAACCCCATGTTGCTCAACTCTCATGACAATTCCTTTATGTTTCGTCAAGGGAGGCTGCATAAATATTTTGATTATCGTCCCCATGATAATATGCGTGTCTTAACTGAGGTGGGGTTTCACTGGCAGCCCCATGGTCGGTTTGAAACAGGGCAGCGTATGGTATTAAACAGTCAAGATGTTGATGTTGCGCAAGACCCTGTTGAATATGAAAATCTGCTAGATCTGCGGGAAAGTGGAAGAGGAGAAACCCCTGCTACTTCTGTGTCGCTCCAGCGTGCCTGGATGGAATATAACTTATCACAATATTCAAATATTCGTATTGGCCGTTTTATTACTCCTGTCGGTATTTGGAACGTTGACCATGGCTCTCCTGTGATTGTCACCGCCATGCAGCCCTATAGTACGGGTTTTGTTGAAGTCTTTCCCACGGCACAGACAGGTCTTATGTACTATGGTCGTACTTATCTAGATATGTACGACCTTGATTACAAGATCTATGTATCATCCGGGAGAGATGTACAACCCATAGATGAACTGGCAGATATTTCAATTGGTGGAAATGTGAAATTTAGAGCCATAGACTGGGGGGAGGGGTTTGAGTTTGGCCTCTCAGCGTATACGGGGATTGATCGAGCTCAAAGCCAATGGGCTGATATGGGGCTTACCATGTTGGTTGACCCGCAGGGAAATCCCATTCTTGATGATGCCAATGAACCGATTTTTATTCCCGATGGACACGTACGTCTTGATACAGAGATGCACCAACAAACTCGTGAGCATGCCTTTGGTGTAGATGCAAAATTTGAATTTAACAATTTCCTTTTTCAGAGTGAATTCAATTACAATCTCTTGAAAAATCAACTTGCAGGTGATGAAGAATCTTCTGTTTTTGGAACATATTTTCTCTGTGGATATACCTTTCATATAGATCCAAATTTCAACCTCATGCCCTATGCTCTTTTTGAGTATATTCAGGCAAATGATTTGTATGAGTACGATTCCTCTCTTCCTTCAAATGCAGTCTTCTACGATGGCAGGCAGATAAATCAGTTCCATGATTATGGTCTTTTTTCAAGCGGATATGCCGATCAGGCTCACGGACTCATTTTGGGTGTAAATGCGAACATTTTTGGAAGAAGCAATATTAAGTGTCAGTATACCCACATAAATATGAATCGTGATGTGAATTCTTCAAGTGATAATGATGCCATGAACTTTGGTGTTCTTAGTCTTCAGTTTACCGTGGCATATTAAGGAGTATACTATGAAACATATTATTATTTTACTTATGCTGAGTGTTTCTCTTTTTGCAACAGAGTTTGTTGTGGTTGTACATCCGGGCAATACAAAAGAAAGCATTAGTCCTGCTATGCTTCGTCGTTATTACACGGGAAGAGCAAATGAGATTGATGGAAAGCGAGCGGTTCCCATAAATTTCACCCTTGATTCTGAGCTTGCCGAAGCATTTTTGTCTCAAGTTGTTCGACGCTCCCCCGCTCAGTATCGTCAAGATTGGTCGGATCGCCAAATACGAGGAGAAGGATCTGCCCCCATGGTTCACGGTAGTTTTGATGCTATTATTGGAATGGTTAACACTGTTCCGGGGGCTATTGGGTATCTTCCTGCAGATCAGGTTGATGAACGAGTGAAGGTAATTGAGTTAAAATAGGAGGAATCTTTGAGAAATAAGCAGATGTCACTTCAAAAACGTTTTTTGATCTCCATAACGATAGTCGTATCTCTTATACTGGGGGGGCTGTTTGTAGGCCTGCTCCAGAGAAATAACTATCTTATGGAGTCAAACATGAATCGGGAAATGGAACTAATCAACCGTTCCTATGAAGAAAAGGGAGAACTACTTGTGGGGCTTATTTCTCAAATATCTCCCGTAGCTATAATGAGCATGGATCAGTACACTCTGCAAACCTATGCATCACAATTGCTACGAGACGAGGATGTGTTTCGACTTGATTTTATTGATACTACAGAGGCGTCGCTTCTCTCTCTCTCCAATGAAGAGGGAGAGGGAATGCATGATTATCTTCTTTTTGAGCGTGATATTATTACAGATGAAGAACAGCTTGGTGTGGAGATGCATCTTGGAAGTGTTCAAATCTATTTTTCAACTCATCGTTTGGAAGAGCAGTGGAGGGCGTCTGAGAATCGTATTGTACGGGAACGGCAACGGCAAAGAATTGCCTTTTTGGGTCTCTTTGCAGGAATACTCTTTGTGGTTCTTTTTGCAATATACTTTCTGCTTCGATTCATTGTTATTGCTCCCGTTCGCAAGGGAGTTGGTATACTTCAAGGTATATCAGAGAGCGGTGATCTAACCATAGACTTAGAGCATGCTTTTTCTGGAAAAACAGTAACAAAAGAGATGCATCTTTTCGGTACTGCCGTGAAAGATATTGTTGAATCTCAGCGTAAGATGGTTGCGTATGTACGTGAACTTGCTCAGGGAAATTGGATGGTTCAGTTGGAACAGAAGTCTCCTAAGGATGAACTTGCTGTATCTTTAAATAAAATGATTATACAAGTTCGTGATGCCTTAGGTCATGTGCGTAACTCCGTAGACCAAGTGCAAAGCGGTTCGGCACAGATATCTAATGCTTCGCAGGATCTCAGCGAAGGAGCCACCAATTCTGCTGCGAACATTGAAGAGATAAATTCATCCATCACAGAGATTGGTTCCCAGGCCAAAACAAATGCGGAAAATGGAGAAAAAGCACGCAGTATTGCAGAAGATACCAATACAAAAGCCCAAGAGGGAAGCAGCTGGATGAATGATATGGTCTCCTCCATGGAAGAGATAGAAATCTCCAGTGAGAAAATACGAAAAGTAACAAAGATTATCGAAGATATTGCCTTTCAGACTAATCTTCTTGCCCTTAATGCTGCCGTGGAAGCAGCCCGTGCAGGGCAGCACGGCAAGGGCTTTGCCGTGGTTGCCGAAGAGGTGCGCAGCCTTGCGTCCCGCAGCGGAAAGGCTGCCCGGGAAACCCGTGAACTCATAGAAAGTTCCGGTGAAAAGGTACGCCAGGGCAGTGAGATCGCCCATAAAACCTCCGCCATGCTTACGGAGATCACCACAGGAGTGGAGGAGCTTTTGACTGTCATAGACGAAGTCTCAGCGTCCTCATCTGATCAGGCCACGGGAGTGGAAGAGATCGGCGCTTCCCTCAACGATGTTGATGAGATAGTACAGCAGAATGCCGCAAGCTCTGAAGAGACCGCATCCGCTGCGGAGGAGTTATCCTCTCAGGCTGAGGAGCTGAAGGCTCTGGTGGGGAAATTTAAATTGTCGTAACTGGTTGTTTTTTGTAAATGCACGGGGAGCGGCGTAAGTTGCTTCCTTTTTTTAGAAGAACGGTGTAGCACGGTGACTCAAGTTTTTCAGGTATGTGAGGGTACTATTTTGATGTACAGATTATGGGGGTACGTATGAGGTTCTTATTATTATGTATACTTTGTTTGTTTTTTGTTGCATGCGGCAATATCCACAGGGATGAGGCTCTTACTGAAGATGAGATCCTTACATATCTTTCGCGTGTTGTTGGAGCAGATAATATTCTAGAGGATTATGCTATGGAATATTTTGATAATCTTTCTTCCGAAAGCAATAATCTTATTACCCCTGAAACACTTCAAAAGAGAATTGATAATGGGGATGATATTTTTATTCTCGACATACGTCGTTCATCGGATTATGAGGAATCTCATATTTACGGTGCAGAAAATATTTGGTGGTTTGATATCGGGAGGCATCTGGACCAGCTGCCCCGTGACAGGGAAATAGTTGTTGCGTGCTATTCCGGTCAGTCGGCAGGTCAGGTTCTGGGTGTACTATATCTGCTTGGGTATGAGGTATTATCATTACGGGGCGGAATGAATAACGGTTGGATTACGGCAGATATGCCTCTTCATACCCCCCGAAGCCGATAAAAAGGGGGAGGTATGAAGACGATCAAATCAAAATTATATGTCTTTCTTTTTAGTGCAATAGTTTTTGTCCTGTCTTTTTTTGCCCTGAGTTTTTTTTCCTGTATCATTTGTCTACTGCAATAGATAGTATTTATTCAACCAATGAAGAATTGGAACAATATACTGATATACGTGATGCCGTAGAAAACATAAATGGTGTTCTTGATGAATATGTTGATCAGACCAGCCATGATGTTCCCGTATATCTAAAAGAACTTTCAGATAGTTATAAAAAAACAGCTCATAGGGGATACAGCTATGAAGAGGAGAATCTTGAGCAGATACTTCTGTATTTAGTACTGGAAAAAGGCGATGAATATATAGCGTATATGCAGGAGTCTTTTATACCGGCAGTAGAAGAGCATCATGATATCCTGAATATGATGGTTTCTGCTCAATTGGGCTATGAATACAATCAGGAAGAACTCTCCCCTTTGCTTAACAGGTCAGAGATCGCCCTTGGCAGAGAGGGTAGGAGAGAACACAGGAAAAGGATCGCCCTTTTACGCCCCCTGGAAAAACTTATAGAACGGCGCCTTGATATTTCTTCTCAGAGAGTGGAAAACTCCATATTTTACTCATCAGTGTTTCTTGAATACGGAAGGGGCGGTTTTTTAGCTGTAATGCTCATTATACCCTTTCTTGCTGTATTGACTATACGCTTCGTATCACGATCCATAATACAAAGAATTGCTCTTCTTTCCACATCAATAGATAGTATTTCCGGTGGAGATATTGCGGTATCTATTGACGATAGTGGAAAAAAAGATGAAATTGGTATAATGATATCTTCAGTAAAGGCGATGCAGGCCGCCTTACAGGAAAAATCACGCTGTATTGAAGCTCTCTCTGCGGGAGACTGGTCAGTTTCGGCACCCTTTGCTTCTCAGGATGATAGGGTGAGTAAATCCCTTGAGACATTAATTCAGAGTATGAGGGCTCTTTTTGAGGATATTCAAAGTTCTGCAGATACTGTACAAAGCGGCTCTGCGCAGATATCGGAAGCCTCGCAGGATCTCAGCGAAGGAGCCACCAATTCTGCTGCGAACATTGAAGAGATAAATTCATCCATCACAGAGATTGGTTCCCAGGCCAAAACAAATGCGGAAAATGGAGAAAAAGCACGCAGTATTGCAGAAGATACCAATACAAAAGCCCAAGAGGGAAGCAGCTGGATGAATGATATGGTCTCCTCCATGGAAGAGATAGAAATCTCCAGTGAGAAAATACGAAAAGTAACAAAGATTATCGAAGATATTGCCTTTCAGACTAATCTTCTTGCCCTTAATGCTGCCGTGGAAGCAGCCCGTGCAGGGCAGCATGGCAAGGGGTTTGCCGTGGTTGCCGAGGAAGTGCGAAGCCTCGCTTCACGCAGTGGAAAAGCGGCCCGTGAAACCCGTGAGCTTATAGAAAGCTCTGGAGAAAAGGTTCGTGGAGGGAGTGAGATAGCAGAGAAAACATCTACCATGCTTGACGAGATCGTAACAGGGGTAGGAGAGCTTTCTCAGGTTATTGGAAAAATATCTGAAGCATCGAAGGAACAGTCTACGGGGGTTGAGGAGATTGGGGCATCTCTGCATGATGTAGATGATATTGTCCAGCAGAATGCGGCCAGCTCTGAAGAGACCGCTTCTGCAGCACAGGAGCTATCTTCTCAGGCAGAGGAGCTAAAGGCCTTGGTGGGTAAATTTATCTTACGCCGTGGGGAGTAGATACATGTCTACCCTTATGTTGAAGTGGGATGATTCATTTTGTGTAGGCGATGTATTTATTGATTCTGAACATCAGATTCTCTTTACCCTTGCCCAGCACCTCCGTGAACAAGAGGGGCGCCTCACGGCTGAACAAGTTAAGCAGTATGTTCAGCTCATATTGGAGTATACGCAGGTGCACTTTCGTCATGAAGAAGATTTATTACGGCAGATTGAGTGGGAGCATATAAAGGAGCATCGAAAAACACATCGTCATATCATTGATACTATGAAGGAGTTGATTCGTACGAACCGGGATATACGAGTGCTTCAAGAAAAAATGCGGGCTTTTGTAAATGCTTGGGTGCTGGAACATATCGTACAAAAAGACAGCCTTTTTAAGCAATCTCTTATCGAGAAGCGTGGTTTTTTCACTTTGTAAACAAAATAGCGGTGTTTTCTTTTTGCGGGGAAGTATGTATTTTGCTACTCTACCCTGATTGCCGAGGATATATGAAAAAAGAAACACCCATGATGGCTCAATACAATAAGATAAAACGGGAAAATCCCGGTGTTATGTTGCTCTTTCGTCTTGGTGATTTTTATGAAATGTTTGGTGATGACGCAAAAGATGCTGCTCGTATTCTCGGAATCACCCTCACAAAGCGAAATCATGGCGGAACAACAGATACCCCCTTGGCAGGGTTTCCACACCATGCCCTTGATAGATATGCGCATAAACTGGTGAAAGCGGGAAAGCGTATTGCCGTATGTGAGCAGATGGAAGATCCGAAAAAGGCCAAGGGGGTTGTAAAGCGGGATGTTGTTGAGATAGTTACGCCCGGTACGGGTATGGATCAGACCTATGTGGCAGATCGGGAGAATACGTACATCGTCTCTCTGTATTTTCATACGAAGGGGTTTGCCTGTGCTATCTGTGATATTTCCACGGGGGAGTTTCAGTGCCAAGACGGTGAATTTTCACTCCTTGAAGAATGTCTTATGCGGGTCGATCCTGCGGAGATTCTTATTCCACAAGGAATGGCAGATTCTGCCCATGAGAAGCGATTAACAGAATGGTTTCCCAAGGCCACACTTTCCTTTGCAGAAACAGGACGATATCGGGTAGATCGGTCACAGCGGGTTATGCAGGAGCATTTTTCCCTCTCTTCTCTTCATGGGCTTGGTTTTGAAGGTCGTGATGAGTTGCTTATCGCTTCTGCAGTATTGCTGGAGTATCTTCGCGATATGAAACGGAACCCTCTACAGCATATTTCAAAGATTGAATTTATGGGTGATTCCCGCTATGCGCAACTTGATCCTGCCTCTATTCGGAATCTTGAAATTATACATCCTCTTTTAGGGGGACAGGAAGGGGGAACCCTTCTTTCTGTGTTAGACAAAACCGTAACTGTTCTTGGGGCGCGCCTTTTAAAAAAGTGGCTTGTACGTCCCTTGCGTATTCCCCGTGAAATAGAAGAGCGGTTAGATGCGGTGGAGTGGTTTAAGGATACTCTCATGGTAACGACGAAAATACGGGAGTTGTTACGACGAGTATATGATCTTGAACGATGTATTACCCGTATTGTATTAGGGCGTGCGTCAGCCCGAGATATTGTTGCCTTGCGAATCTCCCTGGAGCAGTTTCCCCAGCTGTGTGATGCCCTACAGGATGTTCCCTGTGGAGAAATACAAAAATGTACCTCTCTTCTGTCTGGATTTGAGCAATTATGTGAATATATTAGTACCACCCTTGTAGATGATCCACCTGTTTCTTTGCGTGAGGGAGGGCTTATTCGTGCGGGGGTTGATTCTGTACTGGACGAGTATCGCGATATTTCCCATAATGGAAAAGATTGGATTGCACGTTTACAACAGGAAGAGAAGGAGAAAACCGGTATAGACTCACTAAAGGTGGGGTTTAATAAGGTCTTTGGATACTACCTGGAAGTTTCAAAAGTAAATATTGCAAAAGTGCCCGACTACTTTATACGCAAGCAAACCTTAGCAAATTCAGAACGATATATTACTCCTGAGCTGAAAGAAGTAGAAGAGAAGGTCTTAACGGCTGAGGAGAAGAGGGGCGATCTTGAATATGCGCTTTTTACCGAGCTACGTGAGTATATTGCCACGCGCTGTGAAGCTATTCAGGGGGCAGCTCAAGGTATTGCCCGGCTTGATCTTTTTTCTACCCTGGGACATCTCGCCATGGAGAATCAGTATATCCGTCCCTCTATTCGTGAAACGGGAGATCTTCATATTCTTGGGGGACGTCATCCTGTTGTTGAGGAAATGACCGACGCAGCCTTTGTTCCCAATGATACCCATTTCATCGAAGATACGAGTCAGTTTTTTGTAATTACAGGACCGAATATGGCAGGTAAATCTACCTATCTTCGTCAGAATGCCCTTATTGCCCTGATGGCACAGGTTGGGTCCTTTGTTCCAGCGCAGAAAGCTGAGGTTGGCTTGGTGGATAAGTTTTTTACGCGGATTGGTGCTTCGGATAAGCTCGCGCGGGGGCAGAGTACCTTCATGGTTGAGATGATTGAAGTAGCAAATATTCTCCATAATGCTACGGATCAGAGTCTTGTTCTTCTTGATGAAGTTGGCCGGGGTACATCAACCTTTGACGGTATTAGTATTGCTTGGGCTGTGGCGGAGTATCTCCACAATACTCCGGGAAGACGTCCTCGTACCCTTTTTGCCACGCATTACCATGAGCTTACGGAGTTGGCCATGCTCCTTACACGAGTTGAAAATTATCATATTGCTGTACGAAAACATGAAGGCAAGATTCTCTTTCTTCGTAAAATTGAAAAGGGGAGCAGTTCTCATTCTTACGGCATTGAGGTTGCCTCTATTGCGGGCATTCCCGCAGCAGTGACCGATCGTGCGCAGGAGATTATGCAGAATTTAGAATCCATGGAGTTTGATTCA
Organism: Chitinivibrio alkaliphilus ACht1; assembly: GCF_000474745.1. Lineage (NCBI taxonomy): Bacteria > Pseudomonadati > Fibrobacterota > Chitinivibrionia > Chitinivibrionales > Chitinivibrionaceae > Chitinivibrio > Chitinivibrio alkaliphilus. The sequence goes on from NZ_ASJR01000002.1 coordinate 168,425, forward strand.
TATCACCGTCCACGCCTTGCTCAGGAAACTGAGACAGTTCCCTCGGCAGCGGAAGATCGTGCGGAGATGCAACTTGATTTTCTGCAAGGAGTTGGGGAAGAGCATCCCCTCCTTGAAAAAATACGTCAGATTGATGTTTCCCGTCTCACTCCCTTAGATGCCTTAAACACCTTAGCGGAGATGCAGAATATGCTCTAAAGCAGTTCGTATTTTTTCATCCATCGCCAGAGGGTACTGCGATTTACCGAAAAATGTTCTGCCACGGCGTTTTTATTTCCGCCGTACTGTCGCAGAGCTGCCTCCACCCGTTCTTTGTCGGGTCGTGCGGTACCCGGTGTCGGTTTGGAGGTTCCCCCAAGTCCTTTTTTGCGAATATCCATGGGGATATTAAAAATATCGATATGAGCACCCTCAGCAGTGACAAAGGCATGCTCAATGGCATTCTCCAATTCTCGCACATTTCCCCGCCATGAATATGAGAGAAGAAATTCGAGGGCATTGTCCGTAATACCCCGTATCTTTTTTCCCGTATATCTATTGTATTTCTCAATGAAATGATTGATGAGAAAGGGAATGTCGTCTCTTCGCTCACGAAGAGGAGGTATGTAGAGAGGAAAGACCTTTAATCGATAATAAAAATCTTCCCGGAAAAGCTCTTCTTCAACCAATCTATCAAGATCCCGATTTGTCGCTGCGATAATGCGGACATCGGACTGTATGGGCGTACTGTCTCCCACTGGTTCAAACTCTTTTTCTTGCATAAACCGAAGTAGTTTTACCTGAATCAGGGGTGAAATATCGCCGATCTCATCAAGAAAGAGCGTTCCCCCCCGTGCTCGTTCTATGCGTCCATGTTTATCACGAATTGCTCCGGTGAATGCTCCTTTTACATGCCCAAAAAGCTCGCTTTCAAGGAGGTTTTCCGGAAGGGCTGAGCAGTTTACTGCGACAAAGGGGCCGTCTTTTCGATCGCTATTGGTATGAATTGCCCTGGCAACAAGCTCTTTTCCGGTTCCGCTTTCGCCTTGAATAAGGGTGTTTGCTTGGGAATTCGCCGCAAATTGAATTTGCTGGAATACGCGTTGCATCGCACTGCTTTTTCCAATTAGATCGGGAAGTTCCATGTGGTTGTGCCGTTGGAGACGACGTTCAAGTTCACGTATTTTATCTTCGTGTGCTTTTTCCACGGACATGTCCGTTATGGTTTCCACGGCACCGACAATCTTCCCCTCTTTTTTAATTACCCGTCCGCTCTTGCGAATTGGAATGAGGGTTCCGTCACGTCGTTGTATCGCACATTCGGCGTTATGGATATTGCCGTTTTCAAAAAGGCTGCAGTCTTCTTTATTGCTGCATCGGAGAAAGTCGCATGCAGTTTTTCCGATAATCTCTTCCCGGGAAAACCCGCTGAGGCGTTCGCAGCTTTTATTGCAGTAGCGGATCGTGTTTTCTCGATCAACCAAGATGACTGCTTCTGCCATGGTTTCCAGGACCATATTGAGGCAATCACCGGAAATACTATTTTCTGTATAAAAACAGTCCATGAAATCTCCTATGTCGTACGGCGGGAAGAGGTGGGGAGGGGTGTGCCTTGGCGGCGGTTATACCAAAACAAGAGGATACTGCCGAATAGAATCATTGCTCCACTGAGGGTTTGTCCCCGTGAAAGGTTGAGTATATTCATGCCGATATGCGGATCGGGTTCACGGAGAAATTCAATGCTGAATCGGGCAAGGCCGTAGCCGATCAAGTAGAGGGGGAGCATTTTTTCTTTAAATCGATTGGTTTTGCGGAACAGGTGTAATACACCAAAGAGAAACACGCCTTCGAAAAACGCTTCATACAGCTGTGATGGATGACGAAGGTGGTCTCCTTCCGCAGCAGGGAAATACATGCCCAGGGGGGAATCGGTTACCCTTCCATAGAGTTCACCATTGATAAAATTGCCCAGTCGTCCCCACGTATATCCCAGGGGAAAGGCATAGGCAAGGTTGTTAGAAATGGTGTGGAAAGAAAGATTGTTTCGTTTTGTATAGTAATAAATTGCCACGGCAGCTCCGATGAGTCCACCGTGGTAGGACATCCCGGAGATACCTACAAAGGATCCGTTGCGAAAGGGCATGAAAATTTCACCGGGGCTTGTGGCGTAGTAGGAGAAGTTATAAAAAAGAACATACCCGAGCCGTCCCCCCAAAATAACTCCCAGGATACCGTAGAAAAAGATATCCTCCCACTGCTTTGGGGAGATGGAGAGTTCTTCTTTTTTCTGAAGCTGTCCAATGAGTGCGTAGGTTGTAAGAAATACAAGTATGTACATAAGTCCATAGTATTGTACGGGAAATCCTCCGCCGGAACTGCTGCCAAAGGTGAGAATGTTTTCTCCACCTATGGTAATAAAGGTGGGATCTATCTGCTCGGGGAGGCTGCTCCACCAACTGCGTTGATTCATGGTTTTTCCTTTTTTTGGATAAAAATAGATTTTCCGGTATGGGAAGTGCTGTTCTAAATTTATAAAACTACGGTATGGCGCTTTCTTTTTCTGTCGTTGAGGATATATTTTCCCCTACATTTATTATTGAAAGGTGTGTGTATGCTCCACGGTATACCAAAATATATCTCTTTTTTTGTATTGGCGTTTCCCCTCTTCGCATCTACTTATGTAACAGACTCATTTACCATAAACTTGCGGAGTACTCCTGCTTCTAACGGGCGTATTATTCAAATGTTGCCATCAGGTGAAGCTCTTGAAATACGTGAGCGTCAAGATGAATGGAGTCGGGTGCAAACTGCTTCAGGACGCGAAGGGTGGGTTCTTCATCGATATATTATCTCTCGTGCACCATGGAAGAATCAAGCTGCTGCACAGCAACGACAGCGTGAACGGTATGCGAAGCAACTGGAGAAGGTACGTGATTCCCTTCGTGTTTCTACCAGTGAGCTTGATGCGGTGCAACGCTCTTTTACCCGCTTGAAAGGAGCCTATGATTCTCTTGATACAGAATATCATGCCCTTCGTGATGGATCACAGGAGTATCTTACCTTGCAACATGAGCATGAAGAGGCGCACAAGGAGTTACAACAAACCCTGCAAGAAAATAATGAATTACGGGATGAAAACAACCGTCTTAAGGCTGATAGTAGCAAGGTGTGGGTTCTGGTCGGGGGTGGCATGGTGCTGCTTGGATTTGCCTTAGCTCATGTGCCCCGTAAACAGAAAAAGCGACGGTGGTAGGGTATGGAAACACTTTCTGAACGAATAGGCCGATTACTCCTTCCCTTTGTAGAAAACCCCTCCCGTTACAGCGGGGGCGAGCTGAATATTGCCAAAAAAAATCGGGCTGCGTCATCCCTTTGTGGTGTACTTTGTTTTCCCGAAGTCTATGATATCGGTATGTCTCACTATGGAAGCCAGGTATTATATCATTTGATTAATCGGGAGTCACCGTGGTTTCTTTCCCGGGCTTATATGCCGTGGGAAGATGCTGAAGCCATCATGCGTCGGGAAGATATCCCTTTGTATGCCCTGGAAGATCGGGTTCCTGTGCGTGATGCTGATTGGGTTGGCTTTTCCTTGCAGTATGAACTGCAGTACAGTAATCTTGTAACTATGCTGGAACTGAGCGGAATCCCCGTCTTTTCTCACCAGCGGGGAGAGGATGATCCTCTTATTATTGCAGGTGGACCGGTTACTGCAAATCCAGAGCCCGTTGCTGATTTTATTGATGTATTTCTTCCCGGTGACGGAGAGGAGTCCTTGCCTCGTTTTTGCAGAATCCTTGAAGAGTCAAAGGGAATGTCGCGTAGGGAAATTCTTTCACGGCTTTCCCGGGAACATGGAAATGCCTATGTGCCCGCGCTCCATGAGGTACGACAGAACGGATGCTTTGCTATTACCGCTACAGATCGGCCAATTCCCTCTGCGCGTATTGCGACCCTCCGTGAAGAGGATGTTCCGCGTAAACAAATAGTTCCCCTGGCTGAGGTGGTACATAATACCATGGCTGTGGAGGTGATGCGGGGATGCACACAGGGGTGCCGGTTCTGCAGTGCCGGAATGTACTATCGTCCCGTGCGTGAACGAGCTGTTTCTGGTATTGTCGATCAAATTGAGTATGGGGTAGATGAAACGGGGTGGAATACTGTCACGTGTCTTTCCCTGTCCACGGTGGATTATTCCGAGTTTGGAGACCTTCTGTGTCGTGTGGCAGATATAAAACAGCGGCATGGAACCTCCCTTTCTCTGCCGTCAACTCGTATTGATGCTATCACCTCAGATGAGTTTGCTCTGTTTGACTCCCTTGCGGGAAGCTCCTCCATAACCATAGCACCAGAGGCCGGGAGCGAACGTTTGCGTCGAGTGATAAATAAAAATTTTACCACCGAGACGATTCTCTCTATTGTACGAAAGATCTGTGAAACCCGGGTGAAAACAGTTAAGCTGTACTTTATGGTGGGACTTCCCACGGAAACCATGGATGATATGGATGAGATGATCTATCTCATAGAAGATATACAAAAAATTCTACAGAAACATACTCGAGGGGCACAGCTAAATATATCTCTTTCTCCCTTTTCTCCTAAGCCACATACCCCTTTTCAATGGCATGGATTTGCAGGAAAAGAGGTTATTTTAGAGCGATGTAAGCATGTAAAAGCTCATTTTTATTCAACCCGTTCCGTAAAGGTGAGTTATCGTAATCCCCAGGTTTCGTTTCTGGAGACTGTTCTTTCGCGCGGAGATCGGCGATTAGGGGCTGTAATCTATGGGGCACAGCAGAACGGGGCCCGTTTTGATGGATGGCAAGAGTACTTTTATCTTGACCGCTGGCTTGATGCGGCAGCTGCTGAAGAGCTTGATCTCAGTTCATATGTGTCTGCTCTTCCTGATGAGCAAGCCCTTCCGTGGGATACGATCTCTCAAGGGTTTTCTGAGTTTTTCTTAAAAACAGAACGTGAGCGTGCTTTGAGAGAACTTCCAACTCGTGATTGTCGTTTTGGGTGTGTTTCTTGTGGGGTGTGCGGCCCTAATCTTTCTATGACCTATGCCCCCAAAGAACAGAAGGCTTCTCCCACGGAGGCGTTACAGGCCTTACATCACGATACCGAGGAAGGGATGCATGAAACAACCCGTGTGCGGGTTTGGTATGCAAAGCAGGAATCACTCCGTTTTTTGCCCCACCAAAGTATGGTAAATAGCATTATTCGAGGGTTCAATGCTGCGGGAGTGCCCGTTGCTTTTTCCCAGGGTATGCGTCCCCGTCCTAAGTTCTCCTTTGGGCCTCCGCTTCCGCAGGGGGCGTGTGGAGACAATGAGCTTTTTGACGTTACTGTGCGTGCGGGATATCCTCTTTGTCTTGCATCCGTGGCAAAATATCTCCCTCATGGTTTGGTGCTGAAACATACAGAGACCGTGGAGAAGAAGGCTCCTGCTCTCAATAGTCTTGTGGTACAGGCCGATTGGCATATCACGGCGGCAGCACCCTCTCTCGAAGTTTCCGATATTACCGCAGCGGTTACTCAGTTTTACTCTGAAGAATCTCTTGTAGTTGTGCGTACACGAAAAAATAAGAAAAATCGTACCATTGATGTAAAACCTTTGGTGCGGAATCTTCGTCAGGAAAAGCGAGATCTCTTTGTTACCCTGTCAGCAGAACCGGGTAATTCATGCAAGCCATCGGAATTCCTTGCGGTCCTTTTTCCCCATCATAGATTCAGTGACTTTCGTGTGATACGAACAGCACTCTATGGGCCCGAAGGTTCATTGTAAAAAAAGGGGCGGTGATTGTCACGCGCCCCGGTAAGAATAGTCAGTATGACTTGTTTTAAAAGCCGCCACGAAACTCAGCTGCGATGGTCGGTTTTTCTGCATCATAGGCAGAAAAGAAACCAAGGGCAAACTCAACGTTATCGTTGAGCTCTACACATGAGCTAATGCCGTATAGTACGGGGGTATCTTCTATTCCCGTAAGACGTTCCCGATCTCCTGTTTTGAGCAGTTCAGTCTCAACTTGCACATATCGCACCATTCCCGGAAGAGGAATGTTTGCGCCGAGAAGCACTGGTGCGTAGGCGTCGAGATCTTCGTGAAGATCTTTTACACCAGTTTCCGCAAAAAGTGTGACCTGTGACGGAAGAGTGTAGGCCGTATTAAGGGCAAGACTATGGATCACGTCCATGTCATCATCATAAACTTTATCAAAGATGTTGCTTTTATAGCCAAGGCCCACTTCAAGATTTTCCATGGGCGTGACATCAAACCATGTTCGGAGATTCCCCGTGTTAAGGTTTGCGGAGGTGGCTTCTAAGAGCACCGTAAGGGAGGCCATATCCATCTGTTTTTCCAAGGAGAGGAAATTTGCAAAGATGCCTTTCCCAAGAAACCCGCTACCGTGAATTCCTTCATCAATATAATTTCCAAAGATCTTTCCTTCTGTTTCGGAAATGAGGTCTCTTCCAATGGTAAGGTTAAGCATATCTCCGTCATATCGGTACAGGGCGCGTCGTATTTGCACTCTCTCCATGGAGAATTCTTGCATATTTTCCATGTCCATGATTGTGTCCTGCCCTACAATGGTAGTGTCTTCATAGGGGATGTAGATGGGGAATGTCCCCGGACCTTGAATAACTTGATATCCCTGATGAAATTCCATAACATCAACGGTTTTCATGCCGGGGCCGCGGAAGTCGTGGCCAAATCCTTCAGGATAGAATCGTAGCATTACATCTACAGAGTGGCGTCCTGACTCCACCACTCCGCCCAAGTCTAGGCGACCAAACCAGTTATCCAGATTATCACTACGATCATTATCATAGAGATCTTTTTGTGCTTGAATAACTACCGATCCGGTAGGAGAGAACTCAAGCTGGGGTTGCTGTGCAGAAATGGTTGCGATCATGACCAAACAAACGATTACTGCTTTTACCATAGGGCACTCCTTAGTTATGGGTTTACTTATTTATTTGCATAGTATCATCTTAGGTGGCTGAATGCAAGAACAATCTTCTTTTTTTACTGATATTAGAGTGAACGTAACAAATTCTTGGACTAAAAACTTCGAAGGAGTGCCGTTTTTGCCGGTACTATTCGTACTCTGTATAGTGTATATTTATAGAGTATACAAGAGAAGACTTACATGGGGGGAATTATGAAATTATTTCTTGTTGTGGGGATATTGTTTTTGACCAACGCCTGTTACACTCAAGTGGGCTATTCGGGGAGGGCACCGCGTACGGCCCAGAGCCGCACTGCTGACACAATTGCTCCGGAGGAGGGAAGAGATACGGCAGAGTATGAAGTGATACGGTCGCAAGAGACAGCCCCGCGTGATACGGTGATTATCCGTGAGCGCGATCGCGAGGTGTGGATTTGGCGTGAGGACCCGTGGGGCAGATGGGAGCTTCGTCGATATGATCAACACAGCCCCTATTGGCGCTACTACAGTAGTTCTTTTCGCTATGGATATCGGGGTGTGTCGTATCCCCGATATTGGTATGATCCATGGTATTATGGGAGGGGCAGACGGGATACTCTTGTAATTATTGACCGCGATACGGATGATGAATCATCTTCTTCGTCTCAGTATTATAGCCCTGGGAGTGGCGGTGAGAGCAGAGAGCCTGCGTCTCGCAGTTCATCGCGGGATAGCAGTAGAGAGCAGCCACGGAGTGAACCGCGAGAGGGTGATACTTCGCGAGATGTTCGGGATAGTCGTCGAGGAAGGGGGAGATAATGAAGATTGCCATATCTATACTTATCATGGTACTTGTCCTGTGGGCCGATGACCCCTTACTCTACAGATGGGGTGTCGGTGCTCGTGCGCAGGCTCTCGGTGGTGCCTACACGGCTATAGCAGCAGATCATTCTGCTTTCTGGTATAATCCAGCAGGGCTTGCCTATATTCCCTTTAGCGAGCTTCAGGGGTCTCTTCGGGGGGGGCGGCGAGAAAAAACAACGCGGTTTGACGGGGCAGATTTTTCTGATCATATGACTCCTATCGGGCTCGGTTCTATTTCCTATGTCCGTTCATTTCCCGTTCTGCAGGGAGGGTTGGCGTATAGTATTTCTCTTTCATCGCCGGAAACCATGGGAGATGTTTATGATGTGCAGGGCTATGACCGCTATGGCGGGTTTCCCGATACGAGCGTGTATCTAGATGGGGCGGGAAATGTGCAGGTCTTGGAGCGTGGCGATTCTGTCTATTTTAGCTCTTTGGATTTTCTCAGTACAGGTGATCTCTACTACCTGACCACGGCCGTTGGTGCGCAGATATCGCATGGGGTCGGTGTTGGTCTTTCTCTTTCTCTTGTGATGGGTGAGGAGGAACAGAGTTTTAAAAATGTGTTTAATATGGTAGGACATCCCTACAACTTTGAGAACTCTCTTCAGGAAAACGAGCGATCCTTTTTCGGATATGATGCTCGGGTGGGTATGATGGTGTCTCCTGACCCTCGTTATTCTGTTGGGATGACCGTGGTTCTTCCGCAGGTTATTACCATGGAGCAAACGCACCGTTTTTATAATAGTGTGTCGGGGTCGTATGTACGTGATGCTTTATTTTTCGATACGGCTAAGCTCTATCGCCCTCTGCGTATTAAGGGGGGAGCAGCGCTCTTTCTTCCTTCACTGACCCTGTCGGTACAGGCAGAAGCGTCAGCTCCGCTGAGTTCGGTTCGATCTGGAGAGCCAGGGTCCTATTGGAAGGGGCTTGGTGCATTTGGAGCAGAATATCGCTTGAGTAAGGCTCATGCGGTGCGTTTGGGCTACACCTATCGTGAAGCAGATATGCATAACTATCGTCTCTCCTGGGATGATGGGTTTGAGAGAACTGATGTCTACGGTAATACGGGAGAGCTTCATATCCTTTCTGCAGGGATGGGGGTTGACTTTTCTTCACAGGCCGGACTCGATTTTTCTGTACGGTATGGGTTTCCGCGAGAATATTCTGTAGAATACAGCAGTTGGGACAACAATATGTATGAAGAGGAATCATTCGTTCAGGGAGAGCTCGGGTTCCGCTATCGTTTTTAGTTGTTTTCTCTATGCTTGTTCTTCTTTTCTATGAGATCGATACGCAAAAGTATCGATCTTTTATTCTGTGTCTCACTCTCTATTTAAGGGAATATCAACAGATATCAACAGGGGGTGTTGATATCTGTTGATAGCATATATTGTGTTAAAAAATGAGGCTACACACAATTTGTTGTGTTTTTTTTATATATTGAGAATTCGAATAATGAACAGAACCGTGTTAGGGGGAAAAGGTATGATACATACTGTACGAAAACGTGATGGACGATTAGAACCGTACAATAGAGGTGTTATTAGTGAAGCGATTTTTCGTGCTGCCGAGTCTGTGGGGGGGGAAGATCGGGCCATGGCAGAAGAGCTTGCCGTGAAGGTGGAAGCGCTTATGGAAGAGCATTTTCATGCAAACTCCATACCCGCCGTAGAGCAAGTGCAGGATATGGTTGAGAAGGTGCTTATAAAAAACGGCCATGCCAAGGTTGCTAAGGCCTACATTCTTTATCGAGAACAGCATCGAAAAATTCGGACAACCAAGGATGTCCTTCTTGATATTGAACATACCATGGATGGTTATTTGAAAAAAAGCGACTGGCGGGTGAACGAAAACTCCAATGTAAATTACTCCCTGGGAGGGTTGATACTCCATAATTCCGGTGCCATAACGGCAAACTATTGGTTGGAAAATATCTATACCCGAGATATTTCCCACGCTCATAAAGAGGGTGATATTCACATTCATGATCTTTCCATGTTTTCTGGATACTGTGCAGGATGGTCCTTGCGGCAAATTCTTGCAGAGGGCCTTGGAGGCGTACCCAATAAGATATCCTCTGCACCGCCAAAACATTTAAATACGGCCATGCATCAAATGGTGAATTTTCTTGGGATTCTACAAAATGAGTGGGCTGGTGCACAGGCGTTTTCATCCTTAGATACGTATCTGGCCCCCTTTGTGTGGGTGGATGACCTCTCTTATGAAGAGGTGAAGCAGGCCATGCAATCTTTTATCTTCGGGGTAAATACTCCTTCACGATGGGGCTCTCAGGCGCCTTTTACCAATGTAACCTTTGACTGGGTTGTTCCTGAGGATATGCGTAATCAGGCCGTGGTAATTGGTGGTAAGACATATGAAAAAACCTATGGCGATTTTCAAAAAGAGATGGATATGATCAACCGTGCCTTCCTTGAGGTCTTTATGGAAGGGGATGCTGATGGACGGGGCTTTGCCTACCCAATCCCCACCTACAATATCACGGACGATTTTGATTGGGAAGGGGAGAATACGGAGCTATTATTCCAAATTACCGGCAAATACGGAACGCCGTACTTTCAAAACTTTATCAACTCCGACTTAAACCCCGGCGATGTTCGGAGTATGTGCTGTCGACTGCAACTAGACAAACGAGAGCTGCGCAAACGTGGCGGCGGTCTCTTTGGAGCAGATGAGTTTACCGGGTCTATCGGGGTAGTAACAATCAATCTCCCTCGTATTGGATATCTTGCTGACTCCCGGGATGATTTTTTCCGACGCCTTGGACATCAAATGGATATCGCCAAGGACTCCCTGGAGACAAAGCGAGAAGTTGTTAAACGACTTCTTGATCAAGGGCTTTTCCCATACACGCGTCGCTATTTAAAGCATTGGAATAATCATTTCTCAACCATTGGCCTGATCGGTATGAACGAAGCGATGTGCAATTTTATGGATGCTTCCTTAACAGATCAAGAGGCTCGTCATTTTGCTGGAGAGATCCTCGATTTCATGCGCGGTCGTCTACAGGATTATCAAGAAGAGACTGGAAATCTTTATAATCTTGAAGCTACTCCGGGAGAAGGTACATCATATCGTCTTGCCAAGGCTGATGCCGAACGCTTTTCCGATATGCATATTTCCGGTGATGACAAGCCTTATTATACAAACTCTACGCAACTTCCTGTCGGGGCAACAGATAATATCTTTGAAGCTCTTGATATGCAGGATGATCTGCAAATAAAATATACGGGTGGTACTGTGTTTCATGGTTTTCTCGGAGAAGAGATTCGTGATACCGCAACAGTACGTGCGTTGATAAAGAAGATTACTTCTCAGTATCGCCTTCCCTATTTTACCATCTCTCCCACCTATTCTGTTTGCGATTCTCATGGGTATATTTCCGGGGAAGAATTTTCCTGTCCGCGCTGTGGAGAGGAGACTGAGGTGTATTCTCGCATCGTAGGGTATTACCGACCATTAAAGAATTGGAATCATGGGAAGAAGAGCGAGTATGATGATCGTCGCACCTACTCAGGAGCACCGTCGGAACAAAAATGAGTGGAAGGAGAGAAGAGTTATATCGTGGTATTGTTGCACTTCAGAAAAACAGTTTTATCGATTTTCCCGGAACTGTCGCTGCGGTGCTCTTCTTTGATGGGTGTAATTTATGTTGCCCCTACTGTCATAATGCTCTCCTTGCTCGGCCGGACCCCGTACCGGTATCAGACCCTCCCGGTGAAATAGACTCTTTTCTTCGTCAATGGAAGCATTCCATTGACGGAGTTGTTCTTACCGGTGGAGAGCCTACTCTTCATAGAAATCTTCCTGAATTGGTAGGCTATCTTCGTTCTTCCTTGGGTTACCGTGTAAAGGTTGACACAAACGGATTGCGTCCGGAGATACTTTCCCAGGTAGAAGCAGACTATCTTGCCATGGATCTCAAAACAGTTCCTCGTAAGTACCGATCTCTCCTAGGGGGCCCCGAAGATAGTGGGGTGCGATTGGCGGAGAGTCTCTCCATACTCTCCGAGTTTCCTGGTAGAAGTGAGGTGCGTATTACCCTGGCTCCGGGGGTCGTTTCTCCCGATGATATTTCTGAATTGGCAAAGATGCTTACGGGGATAGATCTTGTTTGCTTGCAGCAGTTTGATTCTCGACAGGAGATCTACTCGCCCTCTTTTTTTACGGGAAGCTCTTCCTATACGCGACATGAGATAGAGCAATGGGCCCGATATATTCAGGGGTATGCTCAAAAATGTATTATACGATGAGGGGTGATCGATGTCCTATAGCATAGTATTGGTAGAACCGGAAAATCCTAAAAATATTGGTTTTGTTGCTCGCGCCATGAAATGTAACGCGTGCACAGATCTGCGTATAGTTTCTCCCCACGGTGAATCAATTCATTCAGAGGCGTATATAACGGGGGTATCCGCTCGGCCGATTCTCTCTTCGGCACGGGTATATAAATCGCTCTTAGATGCTGTGGCCGATTGTACTACCGTGATTGGGTTTTCCCGCCGTACATTTAAAGAGGGGCCTCGTAAGCGTACACTCGCCGAGCTTCAAAAATCCCTCATATGTAGAGAAACGTCAGCTCTTGTCTTTGGACGTGAGTCCTGTGGTCTTACCCGTGAAGAGATGTTGTGTTGCCATCTTTTGTGCACAATTCCCAGTGCTCCCGCCATGAGCTATAACCTTGGCCAAGCAGCGGCTATTGCCCTGTACAGTCTCTCTTATGGTGCCGAACAGGCAGAACCTGTCTACGCTTCTTCCACAGAGCCTGCTCCTACCCATGGAGAAGAGGAGTCTCTCTTTAAATTTCTCGCCCACGCTGTTCCCAATGATATATTTACTAAGGGCCAGCGTGCTGATAATATGCGACGCATTATTCATAAAATGGGGTGTACACGTGACGAGCTACACCTTTTTATGGGGTTGTTAAAAAGTATTGGTAAGGATACATAATGAAGGTGTGTGAAATTGATGGTACGACGAAAATCACTGGGTTGTTAGGCAATCCCGTAGGACATTCCCTCTCTCCCATAATACATAACCATGCCTATGGAACTTTGGGGCTGAACTATGTCTATGTACCCTTGGGTTGTGAGAAACAACAGCTTTCTTCATTGATTGATGGCTTGCGGGCTCTTCAGTTTGCCGGTGCAAATGTGACTATTCCGTATAAAGAAGAAATTCTGTCCTTTTGTGATGTTCTTTCACCGCTCTCGCAGCTTACTGGCACGGTAAATACACTCTATTGGGATGAGCACCGGCTTTGCGGCACCACTACCGACGGAGCGGGGTTCTTCCGTGCTCTCACAGCAGACGGTTTTTCTCCTCAGGGAAAGCGTGTTCTCATTGTTGGTAATGGCGGTACCGCTCGGACCCTTGCTATGGTACTTGCTCATGAAGGGAAAACGGGGGATATTATCCTTGCTGGTCGAAATTCTAAAAAGGTTACTCACCTCATAGAAGAGGTATATGAGAAAACATCTACTAGAATTCACGGCGTACATCTTCCCGATGATTTGGCGCAGGTCCTGCCCGGTATAGACCTCCTTATACATTGTACTCCCCTTGGAATGCATCCCCATGAGAGCCAGACTCCCTTCGATACGTCCCTGCTTTCATCACATACCTATGTGTTTGATGCTATTTATAATCCGGCAGAGACCGCTCTTCTTCGCGGAGCTGCACAACAGGGATGCGCCTGCCAGAATGGCTTGCGTATGCTTTTGCTACAGGGGTTGGAATCGCAGCGGCACTGGACGGGGGTTGAGGTCCCCCTGGATATTTTTTCCATATCTGAACTTCAAAAAAAGGTGTAAAGAATATGAAATGGTTAGTTACAAAGTCTCGTCTTCAGGGTGCAGTTGATATCCCCGCATCAAAATCACATACAATTCGTGCTCTTCTCATAGCGACCCTTGCACGGGGGGAGTCGGTGATATTAAAACCTCTTTTCTCGAAGGATGGCGTTTCTGCGCTTCATGCATCTAAATGCCTTGGTGCGGAAATTTCTGAACAAGGTGAGACTCTTATAGTCCAAGGAACCGGCGGTGCTATTACCCCCAAGGTACCCATGATTGATATGGGAAATTCCGGTACATCGACGCGCTTGTTTACCTTAGCAGCAGCCTTAAGCACCACACCTGTTTGTTTTGATGGTGATGCCTCCCTTAGATCGCGTCCCATGGGGCCTCTTTTGCAGGCGTTACAAGATTTGGGGGGGAGCTACGAATGCACTGAAAAAGACGGACATTTGCCCTATTCAGTACACGGAAGTTTACGTGGTACAGACATAACCGTCGATGGAACCACCTCTCAATATCTCTCTGCTTTACTAATGACAACCCCGCTTATTCCAGGAAATACGGTGATTTCCGTTCCTCAGTTAAATGAAAAACCCTACGTTGAAATGACCCTGTGGTGGCTTGATAAAATGGAAATATCCTATGAAGTAAACAGTGGCTTTAATAAATTTCTTGTATATGGAGATCAGCAGTATCGTCCCATAGAAGAGAAAATAAGCGGTGATTTTTCCTCTGCCACCTTTGCAGCTGTTGGTGCCGCAGTAACGGGCGGATCAGTGACTTTACACAATCTCGATTTTTCAGATCCCCAGGGAGACAAGGGAGTATTTGATATTCTTCGTCGTATGGGGGCAACCGTTACCATAGAGGGAAAAAGTGTAACCGTTTCTGCTCAGCAGTTGCATGGGACGACCATAGATCTTAATGCCATGCCTGATGCAATTGCTGCCTTGGCTGTTCTAGGGACCGTTGCAGAAGGAGAAACACGTATTGAAAATGTTGCTCAGGCACGAATAAAAGAAACAGATAGAATTGCTGTTATGGCTGATGAGCTCCGTAAGATGGGTGCTGATATTGAAGAGCTGGATGATGGACTTATCATTCGTAAAAGTACGCTCCATGGAGCCGCCGTGTCCGGACATGAAGACCATCGGGTAGTGATGGCCTTAGCCCTCGCGGGGATGATCGCGTCGGGGGAGACTGAAATTGACACAGCTGAGGCAGCAGATGTCACCTATCCCTCATTTTATGATGATTTTACTGTACTAGGTGGACATTTACAGAAAATATGATATACTGGGTGTGAAGGCTTTTCTCGGAGAGTAAACATGCCCGTTGATAAATTAGAGGTTCTACGGTTATTGCAGGACATCTCCATTTTTGGGGCTGTCCCTCCTGCTGCTCTTGATAAGATACTCTATTATTCGGAAGAAATTTCTTTACAAAAGGGAGAGATCCTTTTTTGTGAGGGTGATCCTTCCCATGCTATATATATCATACTCCGGGGGCGGGTGAAATTAGTGAAAAACTATGCTCACACCCCCTTGGAAATGGTTGAGCTTTCACCAGGTGATTCCATGGGAGAAGCTTCATTCATTGGGATACAAGCGCATGGAACTACGGCTGTTATCACGGAAAAAGCAACTCTTCTTGTGCTAACACGACAGGTATTATCTTCATTGTATGAGAACGATATCGAGCTGTTTACACTGCTTCTTCTAAATATGTCCCGAGAGCTGGCGCGACGGTTGCATCGTTGCAGTGAATATCTTCGAGATTTAGAAACCCGTGATTAACTCAACTCCCCAGTGGTTATCATGTAACGCAGCATGGATACTGATGTTAGATTGGTAGAAAGACAGCCCACCGCTGATTGAATGTTCAGGACGAAGATGGGGGATGTCATGGATGGGATCAGTGGTAACGGTTTCATTTTTCCAGGCATAGCCAAAGACGAGGCCAAGGCGTGAGTCCCGCACAAGCTCTGCTCCCGTAAAAAATTCAATCCGATTTCTCATCTTGCTTCTCTCACGAAGATCTCTATTGAGTGGGCCCCAGAAGCGAACATCCATGGGAATGATGAGGCGTGATTCCGTATGAGGTATTGCAATATTGTTTGCCCCAGAAATGAGCAGTGAGCGAAGTTGTGAGCCTGTCCATTTTCCCACGGAGTGGCGTTTCTTAGAAGCACTGCTTCGCTGTACCGTATTTTCAAGCCAACGATAGCCCACAATGTTTTCAAGGACAAGGGCAAAATTTGCCCCGTTGTAGAGGTCAAATTCCATCAGGGAAATATCGGCGGTGAGCAGGTGTTCCCCGTAAGTATCTGTTTTTTCATCCTCTGAAAGGTTTTGGTGTGGGGCGACTATGCCAAGGTCATCACGGACTGTGTGGAGAGAGACGGTTACGCCGGTATAGAGATACGAGTCGCGTCCTTGTGAATGAAGATGGGAAACTCCAAGGTAGAGAGCATTGTAGTCGATTGTATCGGGACCGCTAAAGGAGCGAAGTCGCGAAAGTTCTATTCCAAGAGCAACATCGGGAAAAAGATCTGTTGAATATGCACCCACAAAGAGGTGTTTATTTCCATCATCAAAATTAATATGAGCGCCAGAAAGGGAGTGGTTTCGTTCTGATTCCCCATGCAGCGGAAGCAGGGAAGCACCTACAGCGGAGGTTTGCCCCGGTCCCCAGAGTGTACTTGCTCCACCAGAGTTAAACTGCATCCGTTTGACCGAACGAGGCATACGTTGAAATGGTACCGTAAGCAGCTCAACCGCACCTACGTGAAGCGTAGAAAAAAAGAAAAATAAAACCAGAGCCAATCTAATCATAATAGCTCCCTGTATAAAAACCCGCCTTATGTGAAGACGGGTTATATG